>NZ_AUTO01000064.1:0-1679 GCF_000498055.1 Pseudoalteromonas sp. TB51 | reverse complement strand
TAGCTATTAACTTCTGTCGCTTGTTTCTGTCACAAAACGCGTTTGGCGTTGTATGGTTAAGCCTCACGGGTAATTAGTACAAGTTAGCTTAATGGCTCACACCACTTCCACATCTTGCCTATCAACGTTGTAGTCTTCAACGGCCCTTCAGAGACTTTAAAAGTCTAGTGAGAAATCATCTCGAGGCCTGCTTCGCGCTTAGATGCTTTCAGCGCTTATCAGTTCCGAACGTAGCTACCGGGCAATGCCATTGGCATGACAACCCGAACACCAGCGGTTCGTTCACTCCGGTCCTCTCGTACTAGGAGCAACCCCTCTCAATTCTCAAACGCCCACGGCAGATAGGGACCGAACTGTCTCACGACGTTCTAAACCCAGCTCGCGTACCACTTTAAATGGCGAACAGCCATACCCTTGGGACCGACTTCAGCCCCAGGATGTGATGAGCCGACATCGAGGTGCCAAACACCGCCGTCGATATGAACTCTTGGGCGGTATCAGCCTGTTATCCCCGGAGTACCTTTTATCCGTTGAGCGATGGCCCTTCCATTCAGAACCACCGGATCACTATGACCTACTTTCGTACCTGCTCGACGTGTCTGTCTCGCAGTTAAGCTGGCTTCTACCATTACACTAACCGTACGATGTCCGACCGTACTTAGCCAACCTTCGTGCTCCTCCGTTACTCTTTGGGAGGAGACCGCCCCAGTCAAACTACCCACCAGGCACTGTCCGTAACCCCGATTCAGGGGCCAACGTTAGAACATCAAAACTACAAGGGTGGTATTTCAAGGACGACTCCACAACAACTAGCGTCGCTGCTTCAAAGTCTCCCACCTATCCTACACATGTAGGTTCAATGTTCAGTGCCAAGCTGTAGTAAAGGTTCACGGGGTCTTTCCGTCTAGCCGCGGGTACACAGCATCTTCACTGCGATTTCAATTTCACTGAGTCTCGGGTGGAGACAGCGTGGCCATGGTTACACCATTCGTGCAGGTCGGAACTTACCCGACAAGGAATTTCGCTACCTTAGGACCGTTATAGTTACGGCCGCCGTTTACCGGGGCTTCGATCAAGAGCTTCGTCCGAAAACTAACCCCATCAATTAACCTTCCGGCACCGGGCAGGTGTCACACCGTATACGTCATCTTGCGATTTTGCACAGTGCTGTGTTTTTAATAAACAGTCCCAGCCACCTGGTCACTGCGGCTCCCGTCCGCTTAGAGAGCAAGTCTCATCACAGATAGGAGCGTACCTTCTCCCGAAGTTACGGTACGATTTTGCCTAGTTCCTTCACCCGAGTTCTCTCAAGCGCCTTAGTATTCTCTACCTGACCACCTGTGTCGGTTTGGGGTACGATTCGGTATAATCTGAAGCTTAGAGGCTTTTCCTGGAAGTATGGCATCAACAACTTCATCACCGTGGTGACTCGTCTCGTGTCTCAGGTTTAATGTTCGTCCGGATTTACCTAAACAAACGCCCTACTCACTTTCACATGGACAACCATCGCCATGCTTGCTTAGCCTTCTCCGTCCCCCCATCGCAATTATACCAAGTACGGAAATATTAATCCGTTTCCCATCGACTACGCCTTTCGGCCTCGCCTTAGGGGTCGACTTACCCTACCCTGATTAACATGGGATAGGAACCCTTGGTCTTCCGGCGTGCGGGTTTTTCAC
>NZ_AUTO01000063.1:0-8926 GCF_000498055.1 Pseudoalteromonas sp. TB51 | reverse complement strand
TCTCGCATTACCTTTAAGCAACCTACGGTCGTTTCTGAAGGAAAGAACTCGGCGTATACTTCACTAGTAGCATCGTCAATCATGATAACTAAACAGTGCTTTTTATCACCAAACCAACGATGAGGGCTACCATCCATTTGCATCATTAATCCCGGAGCTTCCATGCGTTCTCTGCGTTTGCGAACATTACTACGTCTTCGTTTAGCGCGTTTAACATGGTGGATATCATGAGCCCAACTTCGTAGGGTCTCGCGCTTAACTACGATGTTTTCATTGATTGCTAACTGCTCAGCTAAGTGAAGCAGATTCAAGTCGAAATACTTTTCTTTAATCAGAGTTTGCACGGCTTTTTTAATTGATACTGGTGTTTTATTTGGCGGGGCTTTGCCACGATTACCATGAATAGCAAATTGAATACCGACTTGCTGATATTGTTTGACGTAGCGTTCAATTGTACGTCGTGACTTGTTAAGTAACTTTGCTGCATTGCCAATTGTTATTCTGTTTTCTGCTACTTTAGCAATAATATCAACAGTGAGTTGAGCTTTTGAATCCATCACAATCATCCTCAACATGCCTTATTAGTATTCCAAAAACAAAACACTAACAGACACGTAAAAAAGTGACCGACAAATTCCCTTGGTAATTAGCGATTACGACAGAATCGCTTGGTAATTAAGATACGACAAAGTCGCTTGGTGTTAACAAATGGTGTTGAGTTAGTCGTTATTTATAGCGACAGTTAAATAGAGTGATAACAAGGCATAAACATCGACATGAAGTTGCTCTACACGAGAGGTTTATAACGCTGTTAACGCTTTATTTGGCACGCTAAATGACTAAATAATCAAGTCGATTGGTATCACACCTATCCTGCGTTTAAGCAAACATAGGAGGGCGATATAAGGTATTACTAGGTGGGGAGGAAATACCGCTATTAAGCTGGGTAACTTTTTCACTCGATAACGAAAAAGCAGTAAATAAGGCCGGGGACGTTAAAATAGAGCTGCTTCCACAGCCATTTATTGGGCAATGACAATCATTTTGAACATCTGCTTCATCACTGCAGCAATCCATTTCCATCATACCTGTATGCAATTTACTCTCGCTCATTACATGTGTGGCATGCTTTGCTGATAGGCTCATGTGTGGCATTTCGCACTGCTGATTTACAGACGCAACGGCTTGCCCCACAAACGTGAGTAGCATCACAACAACGAGTAAATTTGAGTAAAAACGCTGCAAAACAAAACCTATTAAGTAAATTACCCAGTAATAATATTTGAGTTATTAAGCTAACTCAAATAATTAATTTTCTTTTTTAGGCGGTTTAATTAAGCTACTCGCTAAAATAGCAAAAATACAATAAGCACTAAAATACCAAAATCCCTCACCAAAAGTGCTATGCATAATTAGTAAATCGCTACTTTGCCCATGTGCATTGCCTGCCAAATAAGTCACTATTAACGCAATAACAAACACATCCACCATGCTCCACTTGCTCAGTGCGCAAATAACCACACCTAACTTATTTTTAAATCTGCTGGGCGACAAGCAGCAATACAGTAATTGCAGCAGTAATTTTAAGCTTGGGATCACAATAGAGAACAACCCAACTAACGCCGCTACCAATAAATTATTATTATTAGCTAGCTCGTTTACGGTTCCCCTAATACTTTGTGTTTTGCTATACGCGTTTATTTCACCCTCTAATTTATCAAGTCCTAACATGCTAGAGAACATCATTAACATACTACGGGTACGGCCATCGCCTTCCTCAGCCAGCATTTCTATGCCTGCTTTGGCGAGTTGCGATTTATCAATGTTGCCCTCAATCGATAATACAGGTTTGGTAACACCAGGAAATAACAGCCCTAATGCAACCACAATACTTAAAATAGATAACCAATTACGCATATTTATTCTGCAATAGCCTCAATAATTTCGTCACTATACAACAGTGCATCAAGAACATAATTAAAAATATGGCCTATGTGCAAATCACTGTTTATTGCTGGCATTAACACCGCTATTTTATCCATTTCATCTAGTTCAAACGCCCTAATAAGCGCAAGGCTTTGCCCTAAAATGCCCTCATTGTTTAATAATGCCTGGGCAATACTTTCATCTAGCGAAAACTCTTTAACAATTGCTTCAAGGTTTGCATCTAAAATTGCATCCATCACAGAAAACAACCCAACCAAGTAGCCCTGACCAACCAGTTCTGCGTGGTTTTGCCCTAGCAATAGCGCAATAAACTGCGCTCTGGTTAAGGCAAGTTTTGTGAGTTCTGAGGGTTTATCGGCGCCTAATTCGCTCAGCGCCAGCACGCGTACCAGTTGCCTTATGCTGTCCTCTCCTAAATACACAACCGCTTGCGAAATAGAAGTAATTGTTAATTTAGTACTGCCCGAGCGGGCATTCGCTAATTTCAATACTCGCGCTGTAATTGCCACGTCTCTGGCTACTTGTTTTTGTATTTCATCAAAGCATAAAGATTCTTTTGCCGTAAAGCGCAGTAAATCAAACACAATCACCTTACCCGGCTCCACATCTTTGTAAGTGATCATCTCTGGGCGGGCAAAAAAGTAACCCTGAAATAAATCGCAACCGGCTTGTTTTAACGAGTGAAATTGCGCATGAGTTTCTATGCGCTCAACAATAATTTTTGCATGCGGATTAGCGCGTTTAATTTTTTTTATGCGCATATTGGTTTTAATTATTACATCGTCCATTTCAATTTTGATGTAATCTACATGCGCAAGTAATGGCGCCCATTTATCGTCGCCATCGTAATCATCTAAGGCAAACTTGTATCCCTCTTGCTTGAGCGCTTTCACGCGCTGAGTTACCTCAGCTATTTTGTTCGTACGCTCAACAATTTCTAACACACAATTTTGTGGTACTAACAATTTAGGAAAGTTTTCTAAAATAGTGGCTGAAGAAAGGTTAATAAACGCTAAATGATGCGCTGTAAGTTTGTCTGGCCCTAGCATCATCAGTGTATTAAAAAACAAACGGCTGGTTGCTTGCTCATCAGATGTTCCCACAGGAAATGCATTATGGGCTGAATCGCGATAAAGCAGCTCATAAGCAAACACATTCTGCTGCGCATCAAAAATAGGTTGCCTTGCAACAAACTGTGTTAGCTTTTGTCCGTTCTGAAAAATATTTGTGGGATTCACTTAATAAAAACCTATCTAATTTGGCGCTGTTTATTACAATGAGGTTATACACTGTAATTCAACTGCTATGAAGATTCTAGGATCATTGCAAGCGGAGTTAAATTACATAACGCTCAAGGTTAAAAGTTTAGCAAAGGTTACGTATTTGTATTTTTTAAAGTTGTTTTTATCCTTATTTATTTTGCACCTTGCTACGTTTGCTAATGCCCAGCAAAACCAGCCAGAACTAAATTACAATGTCAGTGCGTCAGGTAGTCACTACCCTTTTTACACCGGCAACCCAGAAAAACCCGGCATTTTGCCAGAAATAATCACCGCTTTAATGGCGCAAGCAAATATTACCGCCAATCACGTTGAGCTCCCCACTAAGCGAATTACCAAATACTTAGAAAACGGCATTATTGATTTTGATGTAATCACTCTGAAATGGTTAGCGCAAAGCGAGCGAGATAACCCTTATTATATTTTTTCAGAGCCGCAGATCCCCGCAACAGAAATGATTGTCGCGCTGCCTGATAACGTCGCGCAGTATCAAACTAAGCAAAGTTTATACTCTAAAGAGGTTGGTACAGTACTTGGCTACTACTACCATGATGATACAAAATTTAACCGCGTCGATTTTCCCTCTGAAAAAGAGCTAATGATTGCATTATCTAAAGCGCGTATTGATGTTGCTATTATGGGTATTCATACCGCAGCGTATTGGTCTAAACAACTAAATATTAATACTGAGTTTGGCGCCCAGCATTCGCATGGTTATTTAAGAGTGCGTTTACTTGCTAAGCACAAAGCATTACTGCCTAAAATTAACCAAGCCCTTGCACACTTACATAGCAGTGGTTACATAAAACGCATTGAAGATAAATACATTAACCCAATACCCGCACAAAATTTAAGGGATTAGTATCGCCGCCTACCTTTGCTAGGGTATAATACGGCCAAATGTAAACCTCTTCCTATATAAGAACGCCCTATGAGTATTGAAAAAGCCTTAATCGAGCGCAGTAATAACCAGTGTGAATTATGCAGCGCAACCGAACACTTATCTGTTTACGAAGTGCCTCCTGTTACCGAAACCCATTCAGACAAATGCATTTACACCTGCCAAACCTGTAAAGATCAAATAGAAAACAACAGCGAGCTTACCCCAACACATTGGCACTGTTTAAACGACAGCATGTGGAGCCAAACACCTGCCGTACAAGTAGTGGCTTACAGAATGCTAACGCGCTTAGCTGTTGATAATGGCTGGGCACAAGATGCGCTCGACATGATTTACCTAGAAGAAGACACCCTTACTTGGGCCAAAAAAGCCCTTGCTGAAGATGACGATATAAAACACGTAGACAGTAACGACGTAGTGCTACAAGCTGGCGATACCGTTACTTTAATTAAAGACTTAGACGTTAAAGGTAGTAGCTTGACCGCCAAACGCGGCACAGCAGTACGCAATATAGGCTTAACAAGTAACCCTGAACATATTGAAGGGCGAGTAGACGGCCAACGTATTGTTATTTTAACAAAGTTTGTAAAAAAATAGCGTTAAAGCATTATATTAAGGCGCATTAGCGCCTTTTTTTGTGCCTAAAAAAATTAAGCCATGATTAAGCTCCTCCCCCCTACACTTACCAGCAATATAGGAATAAGGAGCGCAAGCATGGCAAAGCAGCAATTTAGGTTTCATAAACGTACATTTACTGGCTTAGGTTTATTAGCCCTAAGTGCACTCACATTAGCGGGTTGTGAAAAACCAGCTAACGAATCACAATCCACAGTACAAGAAAAAAGCGTTATGGGTTTAACCACGCAAGTGAGCTATAAAGATCGCAGTATGCCACGCCCTGGCTCACAACTAATTGTAACGCTATCTGATGTGTCAAAAGCAGATGTAAAAGCCGAAATAATTACGCAACAAGTAATTGATATAAATAAAGCGCCGCCGTATACCGTGGAGCTAGCTTATGATGACAACAACATTGTTGATAAACACCGCTATAACCTCACCGCTAGAATCATTAATAAAGACAAGGTTCTTTATACCAGCACAATGCAGTACGACCCTTTTAAAAATGCAAACTCGGGGATTCTTCACGAAATTGAGCTTGAAAAAGTCGCCTCACCTAAAAGCGATGTTACCCTTACAAATACATACTGGAAAGCCGTTACAATTAATGCGCAAACAGTCAGTGTAAGAACAAAAGAGCCATTTATACAATTTGATAAAGATAACCGCGTTAACGGCTTTTTAGGGTGTAATAACGTCAGCGGCAGCTACAGCAAAGAGCAACATTCAATTTCGTTTAGCCAATTGGCAAGTACAAAAAAAATGTGCTCACAAAGCATGGAGCAAGAAGCGGCTATGTTAAACATGCTCAATAACACGCAAAAGTGGGCTATAGAAGGCGAGTCTTTAGAATTAAAAGATAGCAGTGGCAACACGCTTGCCACCTTTAATGCGGTTTATTTTAATTAAATAAAAGCCCAGCTGGGCTTTTACTTTACATAATGGCAGGCAGTTATTCGTCGACTAACTGCTCGCTTCTATAAAACCCGCTAGGCTCACTTAAAAGCTCAACTAATTCAGGTAATATGCTGTCCATAGTTTGTTTTAATTTCCACGGTGGGTTAATAACAATCATGCCTGATGCCGTCATACCGTGTACGTCAGTATCCGCTTGCGTGCCTAACTCAAATAATTGAATATTTCGCATTCCCGACTCAATCAGCCCTTGCTCCATTGTATTGATTCGCTCTCTATCGACAACGGGATACCAAATCATATATGTGCCGGTTGCAAAGCGCTGGTGCGCCTTAACTAGTGTGCTTACGACAGTATCGTAATCGTCTTTTATTTCATAAGGTGGGTCAATAAGCACACATGCACGGCGCGAAGCTGGCGGAAGTAGCCCTATTAATCCGGCAAAACCGTTTTCACCACGTACGCGAATAGAGCGCTTACCTTGCATGTTTTGCTCAAGTAACTGCAAATCGCGCGGGTGTAATTCAAAAAACCAGCCTTTATCTTGACGACGTAGGTAATGCTCAGCAATTTTTGGCGAACCGGGGTAAAACGCCAGTTCGTCCCCATCATTAAACGATTTAATTAATGCAATATAATCGTTTAGCGCCTCGTGCTCACTGCTATGTTGCCAAAGCTTAGCAATGCCCTCTTTGTATTCTTGTGTTTTTTGGGCATCAGATGAACTTAACTCAAAAAATCCCGCACCAGAGTGGGTATCAATATAATCAAGAGGTTTATCTTTAATGGTTTGATATTGAAGTACCTGTGCAAGTACTAAATGTTTAAGCACATCGGCAGGGTTACCTGCATGAAAAGAGTGTCTGTAACTAAGCATTGTTAATTTTCGCTATACGCAATTTAATATCGGCAGTGAACCATAAGCTCTGTATTTTGGCAACCTATACACCGCTTTGCGAGCAGTTAAGTGAACCATTTATGAACAAAAAAGCCGCCACCCTGAATTATCACTTAATAAACAATAAAATTGTGCTAAAACCACCGTAAATGCTGGCAAAACAACACACTTTGCTTTACATTTGCATGACATTAATTACAGTTATATGAGCGCCTTTATGAACAACACAACTCTTCAACAACTCGAACAACTGATTGACTCGCTTATCGAGCGCAACAACCAATTACAAACAGATGTTGCTAGCTTAAAAGAGCAAAACGCAAAACTAAGCGACGAAAACGAAATTTTACAACTAGAAGCCCTTGAAAACGAAGAAAAGCAAAAAGATGCCAGCTCTACGTTAACAGGCTTACTTGATAAACTACAAAGCGCACAACAGGCAAGCTAATGTCTGAGCTGCAAAACCAGCGGGTCACAGTTGAGTTGCTAGGTAAAGAGCAGCAGTTTGCATGCCCGGCTGGGCAAGAAGATGCATTAATAGCAGCAGCACAAAATTTAAATGACTTGGTTGAGCAAACAAAGCAACGCTCATCAGTTCGCAACGAACAACAGGCGATACTTTTAGCAGCACTTACACTTAGCCATGAGTTGCTAGAAGCTAAAACGCATGCCAGTGTAGAGCAACAGCAACAAGATCAACTCATTGATAAACTCAGCCAATGCTTGGCGAGTGACCCAATAAAAAAATAAAAAGCGCCCCGTGCGCTTTTTGTTTATTATGAGGGTAAATAAATGCTGCGCAGAGACACACAATGACATTAAAACCCCTTTTAGTAACTGTAATCCCCGCCCTTTTTATTACCCTTAGCCTACTTTCTCACTCTAGTAAGGCAGCGGTTACTTGGCAGCAAATAAACGAAAATGTACAATTTTTAAAACAACAAGATAAATTACGTTTTTACGATTCCAACCAAGTGCTCATAGAGGGCGAGCAATGCGCACTCATGGTAGATGCAAGCGGAAACTTTGCAGCCGTTGAAGCACTGGCAAAACAGTTAAAAAAACACCTTAAAACCCCGCTCTGTTATTTAGTTGCGACTCACTTTCATGACGACCATTTACTCGGCATGGCCGTATTACAAAATGCCTTCCCAAAAGCGCAGCTAATAGTGCATAAACAGGTAGCCGATAATTTTGCCACATACCAACAGGCTTATGATGATAAGTTAGCAGGCTATGAAAAAAGTATAGAGCTGAGCTATCAGCGCTTAGCCACATTGCCCGAGCAACAGCAAGCACAGTGGCGCGAAAAGCTCTCTTTAGCTAAACAACGTTTTTTACGTTGGAAAAACTATCACTTAAAATCACCTAGCACCGTAATCAGCGAGCAACAAAGTATTGATTTAGGTAACTTTGCGGTACAAATAACACCCGAAAAAGCCCACACAAACGGCGATTTAACACTTAGTACCAATAATGGCACGCTGCTAATAGGCGGCGATATTGTTGACTGGCTACCCTACCCAGGCCACGGCCAGTTACAAAATTGGCAAGCCTTGCTCAAACGCTATATTAATCAGCCTAATTTGCGTACAATACTTCCCGGCCACGGCGGGGCGCTTGAAAAAGCGCAACTTAAGCAGCCTTTATTGTTTTTAACAAATTTAATAACCCATGTGAAAAACAATAAAAAACAAACGCTTGAGCAACTTACTGAGAGTTTCCCTGCGGATGTTTTAGCACCATATAAACAAGAAGCGTTAAATACAAAGTCGAGCCAGTTATTTTTACAGGCTGGGCTTAAGCGCGCCCAGTTAATTGAGCACGCGCAGTAGTGTTATAAAATAAAGGATTGTAGATAAGAGATGAAGATGCGTGGATTGCTTGTCATTTGTGTAATTATTTTTTTGTATGGCTGTAACAGCACACAAACACAACCCGAAACAGACGCACCACAAATTTTTACTCACTTTGAGCCAAGCTACGAAAACCAAATAGAGCTTGAGCCTGTACAGCCAAAACAATTACAGCAAGCCAATACTGCGCCGCCGGTAAAGGCAAAAAAAACAATTGTAAAAAAGCGCCCCGCCAAAGCTAAAAACCTATGGGTGCATATTGCCAACAACCTACATTTTACGGTGTATCAAAATCGCGCCTTAAAAAAGCGTATTAACTGGTATTTAAAACAACCTAACTATTTACCCACGGTAAATAAACGCGCTGCGCCTTATTTGTATCATATCGTAAAAAAAATTGAGCAAAAGCGCCTGCCTATGGAGCTGGCTTTACTGCCCTTTGTAGAAAGTGATTTTAGACCCACCATTGCCTCATCGCAGCAAGCAGTAGGTGTTTGGCAGTTAGTGG
>NZ_AUTO01000062.1:0-6239 GCF_000498055.1 Pseudoalteromonas sp. TB51 | reverse complement strand
T
This sequence comes from Pseudoalteromonas sp. TB51, assembly GCF_000498055.1. Taxonomy (NCBI): domain Bacteria; kingdom Pseudomonadati; phylum Pseudomonadota; class Gammaproteobacteria; order Alteromonadales; family Pseudoalteromonadaceae; genus Pseudoalteromonas; species Pseudoalteromonas sp. TB51. The sequence continues at coordinate 6,238 of NZ_AUTO01000062.1, read as the reverse complement.
GAATCGCCCCGAGTTCATCGGAGACCAGTTTGTTTAAGTCAGGCCACTTTACCTGACTCGTTTAAATTATCATAGTAGTCTGTTTCATATTGAGCTGGTGAAATATACCCAATTGAAGATAATAAGCGTTGATTATTAAACCAATTGACCCACTCTAACGTTGCGTATTCAACAGCATCAACATTCTTCCACGGGCCATTTCTGCGAATAATCTCTGTTTTAAATAATCCATTTATTGTTTCAGCCAATGCATTGTCATAAGAGTCACCCACACTGCCTACAGACGCTTGAATTCCAGCTTCAGCAAGTCGCTCAGTGTATCGTATAGACAAATATTGGCTGCCTCTGTCGCTGTGGTGAATTAACCCTTCGGGGTTGCCACGATGCCAAATAGCTTGCTCTAACGCATCAAGAATAAGCTCTGTGTGCATTGTCGTTGATACACGCCAACCTACAATGTATCGTGAAAAAACATCTATCACGAAAGCGACATAAACAAACCCACTCCATGTGGCAACATAGGTGATGTCAGCTACCCAAAGTTGATTTGGCTGCTCAGCAGTAAATTGACGATTAACTAAATCAAGTGGCTTATCTTGTTGCTCGTCAGGTATCGTTGTCTTATGTGCTTTACCCCGACGAACACCTTGAATTCCCATAACTCGCATCAATCGTTCGACTGTACAGCGGGCGACTTGATGGTCGTCAAGCTGTAGCTGCTTCCATATTTTTCTTGCACCATAAACTGACATATTATCCTCCCACACTTCGCGAATGAGTATTATCAGCTCAGCATCACGCTTTTTGCGGTTAGACAGTCGCTCAGGCTCTCTTTGTATCTGTTTATGAGAATAATACGTTGATGGTGCAATCGGCAATTCCTTGCAAATTGACTCGACACCGTAATGCTCTCTGCAAGCATCAATAAAATCCACTATTACTTCTGTTTGCGGTCGAGCTCCGCTTGGGCGAAAAAAGCGGCAGCTTGCCTCAGGATATCATTCGTTCGCTTGAGCTCTTTATTCTCGCGCTCTAAGACGGCAAGGCGTTCTTCAGTTGATTGCGTATTAGAAGAGGGTTTAGACGGTTGAGCTTGAGATTTCTTGACCCATGCTCTAAGTGTTTCTGGGGTACATCCCAGTTTATCTGAAATCGATACTAGCGCAGCCCAAAGAGAAGGGTATTCATGCTGTTGTGTGGTAACAAGCCTAATTGCACGTTCACGAAATTCTGATGTATAGCGATTTGATTTTTTCATAGTTCCAGTTTCTCAAGTTATTGAGTCTCTGGCAAACACGGGGCGATTCATTATTAAGAAAACAGGAGTGACACATGACTCAATCTTTCGACTTCAGCAAAGCATTAGCTGAACTTCAAGCTGGTAAAGGTCTTACTGGCGAAGACGGTGTTCTAACACCATTAATCAAACAACTCACCGAAGCGGCTCTTAAAGCTGAATTAGAGCAGCATTTAGAATCTGAGACCGAAGTTAACCGTAAAAATGGTTCAACCAAAAAAACAGTTAAGTCATCCATAGGTCAATTCGAACTTGAAACGCCCAGAGACCGTTCAGGTTCGTTTGAACCTCAGCTTGTTAAAAAGAACCAAACCAAGTTAACGCCTGAAATTGATGAGAAAATTCTATCTATGTTTGCTTTAGGTATGAGCTACCGAGATATTCGAGGCCACATACAGGATATGTATGGCGTTGAAGTATCAGAGGCCACCATCACTGCCGTAACAGACCAACTGATACCAGAGCTTAAAGCATGGCAAGCGCGCAGCTTAGACACGCTTTACCCGTTTATCTGGCTTGATGCCATTCATTATAAGATTAAAGAAAATGGGCGCTACGTGAGTAAGGCTATTTATACCGTACTAGGTGTCAATATCGAGGGCCGCAAAGAGTTACTTGGTTTATATGTCTCTGAAAGTGAAGGGGCTAACTATTGGTTATCAGTATTAACAGATTTACATAATCGTGGTGTATCCGATATTTTAATTGCCTGTGTTGATGGACTAAAAGGTTTCCCTGAAGCAATAGCAACAATCTATCCTGACGCCGAAGTACAGGAGTGCGTTATTCATCAAATTCGTAATTCGATGAAGTATGTTGCTTCAAAGCACCAAAAAGAGTTTATGACTGACTTGAAACCCGTTTATAAGGCTGCCACTAAAGATGCAGCAGAAGCCGCTCTTACCGAGTTAGATGCCAAATGGGGCAAGTTATACCCTATCATTATCGAGTCTTGGCGTCGTAAGTGGGGCAATCTGTCGGTTTACTTCAAGTATCCAGATTACGTGCGTAAAGCTATTTATACCACAAATGCAATTGAAGCTGTACATCGCCAGTTTAGACGACTCACCAAGACTAAGGGAGCATTCCCTAATGAAAACAGCTTGATGAAATTATTGTATACAGGCATATTAAATGCCTCGAAGAAATGGACAATGCCAATCCATAATTGGAATCTGACATTGTCGCAATTGGCCATCCACTTCGAAGGTAGGTTAGATGGTGTGCTAGATATTTAGCAACTTAGGCTGACACAGAATTCTGAACGCCCTCACTAATTTAGGATAATCATAAGATCTTGTGTGATTTTTAATTTAAAAGGCTAATTATTAATACCTTAATAATTAGCTTTACTATTTATATAATGACTTTGTGAAATATAATATCACGGTTTCTTTTCCATAAAATAATTATTTAGTATCGACAAATTGTTACCTATAAAATATTTCATTCACTAAAATTTTTATCAAGTTTATCAACTAGGGTGCGAAAGTCACTAGTTAAAATTTCCTTTGAATTTGGAGCTAGCACTATTGCTTGTGAAAAATACTTATTTTTAAGTAGTCCATCACTATTTTTTTCATGTAATAGACCAATTCGGAAGTAAGTTAAAGCAAGGTTTAAGTTTGTTCCTTCAATTGAAAGCTCATCTGGGCCAATAAACTCTAATAAACGAGCTAGTGAGTTCAATGCATATAAACCGGTGGCAGTATCATTAAACAAATAAGCTTTATGGGCTTCATTAATTTCATTTTTTAAATATGAAGATGTTGAGCTATTTGCAAACACATTACTTATGGATAGGGTGAAAAATATGAAAAACGTCAATATTTTGAAAGTAGTCACTTTTTATTCCTTTAAATAATTAACAGTATTTAAAACATACAAGGTTGTATGTGATTTTACAACTTTAAATACACAACCCATAAATTACGGTACGTAATATTAAAGAAAAGGGCGAAAAGCCCTTTTTTATTAATTGGTTAGTGCTACTGTCTACATTGACAGTTTGGCATTAGTGGTACATAGGGTCGCAAGCTTCAACATACTTTAATTCATTTTCCTTGGTTCTATTATTTACATATAAATTAGTAAATAAATCACATACACCAAGTAGCTCTTGAAATTTTTCTTCACCATATTTATTTTTTAAACTTTCTATATAGGCGTCTCGAAGTTTATGTAGTTGCTCACCTTGTTCCTTTTTATGTTTTTCCATAGCAACCTCTAAGTTGTATGAAAAAGTTTCCTCTTTAGGTATGTTTTCAAAACTGTTTAAATTAGTTGATTTAGTGCGTAATTTATTTGCAAAAAATAAAGCTACCGATAATACAATAAATATTATTATAAGAATTTTTAAATTATTCATACTAACTCCCTGTGCGCTCTGAGATTTCACCAATTATATCTAAAAGTTGGTTTTGTAGGTCAGATAAATATACATCTTGTGTTTTATATTGTTCCTTAAGTGTTTTGTACATATTTTCAGATTTCCTTGCTGACCATTTGTATCGGTGAACTAGTTGAACATCGGATGGTTTAACTTTGCCCCAAGGTGTGGACATTGTGTTGTCGTGATAGGAAATTCTACAATCCGCCCACGGGCCAGTCGGAGGTAAGTAACCGCGGTGAATAATTGAGATCAATTTCTCGATTGGTTTAGATGCTTTATTTGCTTTCACGTACCGCCTTACCTGACGTTCACTAACACCTAATTCTTTAGCTCCTTTTGCATAGTCATAACCGAATAATGACAAAAATTGCAATTTAAAGTTTCCCATTGTGATTTACTCCTTTATTAAAAATCACAATGAGAACTTGATTTAGGTGTTAATCTCAGGTTCGTCATTATCTGAATTTCCGTAATTGTTTATCAAGGGCGCAAGCGCGGGTTATGTGTAACTAAATAAATGATTTACGCTGCGCTTGGTTACGACCGATGAACAGCAATGCTAAATTAATATGAATGTGCGGTCTACATGGCTGCGCCATAAAAATGCTGGCACATTTGATTGCAAAATGTATGTTTTCGCCTGGCTTTACTATGTGGTTTTGATTGCAAAATTTACTCTGCCGGTTTATCCTGGCTGTTCATTATGATTGCAAAGGATACTAAAATGGCTATTACATACCGCCCAAATGATGAAGTTATTAATGAACTTGAACGCCTAAAGGATAGGCTAAATATTAATACTTCGACTAAGTTAATTGATTTTTTAATACTCGAATATCAAAAAACACAAACGGAAATTAGTAATTTAAAGGCTGATAATTACCGATTGGGTAATGAACTTGATAATAAAAACGATGCTATTGATAATTTTAAGCAAGCTTTCGACAATCTAATTAAATAGCCTTTTTCATGCGGCCAGTTATGATACTGCGAGCCATAAAAGGTATATGGTCAGGGTTATCAATTAAAAACTCTACCATCTGTTTTATCTCAATTTCTGAGTCATCAGGTATCCAAAGGATTATTTTTTTTAACCCTTTTCCTTTTTGCTTTTGTTCGTACTTTTGATTTCTAGTCATAGTGTCACCAGTGACGGCATCTGATTTGTGAATATTTAAACGCCAGCCTACGGTTTCAACAAGTTGAAAAGCGTAGGTTCTGGCGTTTATTCTTGGGTGTATAAATCTTGGTAAGATTCGTCAGGGATATTATTAAATATTTTACCTATTGGTTTATAACGGAAAACTGCTGCCAAAGTATCCCCTCTAAATGCCTCAATACCTAGAGTGCTTTTCTTTAAACGATAACCAAGCATCAACAATTCATCACGGGTGAATTTATCAAGTATCTGTTTATTTGAGTTTTCAATAACCAGTAATAAATCAACAACACGCCCTTTGTAAATTTCTTCGTAAGTTATAAGTGCAGAGTTATTTTGTATGGTCTGCCTTATATTTTCATATGGGTCTGAACTATAGCGAACAGGAGTATTTTCAGATTTAGCACTTTTAGGTTTTTGCTTAATTGGGGTTTGTATTTGCTCCCTACTTTCAACTTTTGCAACGGGCCCGTTAATAGGTTCTTTAACCGGCTGCTTAACAACTTGAGAATCACCATTAAAAAAACCTACTAAGTAATAAAGAGCAAAAGCTATAACACCAATAAATATTGGTATATAAAACATGAACTGTTTAGTTTTGAATATATTCACACGGTCATCACTATAAACGTCAGTATTACCCGTTGTTTGTTGGTGACTAAGGTATGAACCAAAATATTTGCTGTCGTAAGTGTCTGTACCAGACTTTACTTTTTTAAATACAACATCGCCTTTAGCGCCATTAATTGAACCTTGGTACATTTCCCATTTATATTTTTTATCCATGCCCAACATAGATAATTTTAAAAATGTAATTTTACGTTCAATTCGGCGTTTCCATGTAGTGTGACAATCTGCAAGAGCTTGACCCATGCAGATAATATCCATACCCCTATGCCTATGCTCAGCGATAAACTGTGTCATTTCATCAGATAATTTTTGTCGGCCACTTGGGAAAAAGTTTTGTAGCTCATCAAGCACAAGTAAGCTGTCATTTTCTACCAAATCGTAAACAGTGTGAACCTGCTCCTCTGTTATTTCCGTATATAAATCCTTTAGTTCATCAACTGTTTTACCAGTCAATTCACTTACTTTTTCGTGGTTAAAACCATTTAAACGGGCATAGACTTTACGCCCTTTTTGTAAGCTGGGAATTATATGTTTAACGAGTGCTTCATAACTTTTACCGGAGCCGGGCAAACCTTCGTGAAATATAATCATATTTTTACCACTGGAATAAAGTTAAAACTTTTCTAGTTAGACGGAAAGTGTAGCCGATACCGATGATACCCAAAGCAGCATCAAAACCAGTTGCACCGAGTAAGTAACCAACATCAGCAGGAATAGCACTACTAAATTGACTAATACCACCTGATATAAATTGCGGCGG
>NZ_AUTO01000061.1:0-1522 GCF_000498055.1 Pseudoalteromonas sp. TB51 | reverse complement strand
TATAAAAAAGCCGCTACAGCTTTTGTAGCGGCTTTTTTATGCATTGGTATTTTACTTTTACCAGTAACTAATTACTCGACTTAACCCAATTTCCATTATCATTTTTACTGTAGCTATTTTTAACCGCAGACCAAGCTACTTTATGCGCTGTGGTTTCGCGGTCGTCGTCGTTTTTTCTATCGCTTGGATCCTCGTAGGTGTCCCACGCGCTATTAAACGCCTCTTGATATATCTCTTGGGCATGTTTAGGTAAGTTACTTTTTACCGAATCCGGTAACTCGCTTGTGTTTTGATAAGGCATAATAACCTCCGTATTACTTAATTACGCCGCACGCAACACGCTTACCGCCGCCACCTAATTTCTTGGGTTCGTCGGCATAATTGTCGCCCCCTTTGTGGATCATCACTGCGTGTTGTTTAAGCTGCTCAAGCTTGAGCCTTGGCGCTAAAACAGGCGATTTAGCTTCACCGCGCTCATTTACAAATAACGCAGGTAAATCGCCTAAGTGGCCATTACTCCACGGTTCATCGTGGTGTTTAGCGCTGTTAGGATCAAAGTGCCCACCAGCAGCACNCCGGCCGGTACAACTTTACCGTTTTTTTGCTTTGGCTCGCAGCTAGCATATTGATGAACATGAAAGCCATGCTGCCCAGGCGTTAAGCCTTTAAGCGCAGGGGTAAATACCACCCCGTGCTCATTTTCTGTCAGTGTAACGGTGCCAAGTAGCTCACCTTGCCCCGACTTACTTACTGCATGCATATCAACATCTACATTCGCCAATGCGCTATTTTGTAGCATTGCAGCGGTAAATAATATGGCGCAAGCTGGTTTAAAAATACGTGCTACGCTTTTTTTAGCGGTTGAATCAAACTGTAAACAATTCATCGTGATCTCCTCATGTAGTATCAGGTTTGTAAATAACGCGACTGCTCAGTTATTAGGTACAATCTCTATACCAAGCTCACTGTAGGCAAAAAATTTCACCTGCGCTAAACGTAACGCATTGATTAAAAATAAAATAAACAAAGCTAGATAATTAGCCACTACACATACTTAAAATTTACTGCGTGTTTTTGTTTAAACGCTGTACAAAAACTAGTGCAAATTTACAAAAGAAATGACAACTTTACAGGCTTAACACGCCCACCCGCCTAATACTAAGTACCGCTCAAAACGGGTAAAAAAGCAGCTTAAACACTTAATAGTGCATTAACTAATACCGCGCTAAGCCAATAGCACAGCGCGTTTAATCAAAATACGCGCCTATGCACACGCTAAAATAAACCATGCTCACCACGCCTGCTGCGCTATCGGTATGCTAATTGCTGAACATACTAGTGTTATTAAACGGGTTATAGATGACCCTATCGCTATTAAACAATCGAGGGAATTATGAGTAACAAGCAACTAATTAAAACACTAGGTATAGGCCTAGCCGCTGCATCAGCTGGCATGCTAACCAGAAAAAGTTTACAAAAGTCGTGGGAAAAGGTAACCAACGAGCCCGCCCCAAAAGACAAG
>NZ_AUTO01000060.1:0-20014 GCF_000498055.1 Pseudoalteromonas sp. TB51 | reverse complement strand
CAAGCCAAGCGAGCATACAGATCTTAAAGAAGCCGTTACATGGGCGGTGGTATCTGGCATTGGTGCAGGCGTGGCAAGAATGGCCGTACATTATGTGCTCGACAAACGTAAATCTAAGTAAGCCAATAGCTATTCAAGTGCAACGTAAAAAAGCATAAAAAAAGGTGAAACTAAGTTTCACCTTTTTTATTACTTTAAACTAATTAGCTTTACGCGGTAGACACACTACTCGCGCCTGCATTTTTAAGTATTTCTTCAATCGCGCTTTTGTTATCGCTGTCGTACTTAACACCAATTAATATAGAGCCTTTTTCAATGGCGTCTTCGTAAAATTTAACTTCGTGCTCAGGAATAAACGCCCCAATAGCAGCGCCTAAACTTCCGCCAACGGCAGCACCTGCACCGCNCCGCCAACAATTGCAGCTATAATACCACCAGACGCTGCACCAACAATGCCGCCTTCAGCCGCTTTGGTTCCCTCATCTAAGGCAAAGTCTTCCTTTGCGTATGAGTCATTGGCTACAATGCTTATATCAGCTTCATTAATACCTAATGCTTCTAATCTATAAATAGCCAGTGTTGCTTGTGATGCGCTTTCAAATAACCCAGTAATAACCGTGCTCATAATAACTCCTTTATTTATTTAAAAAATACAGCTATTACTAAGCAAAACCCAAACCACTTAAATTATTACTATTAATCAATAAGTTAAATCACAAACCCAAACTACTGCTTTCATTTACACAGTAAATATTGCTAACCGTTGTAAAAAACTCCTACCACATAAATAAATACACTAACGCTTAGCGGCTCTATATAACGCGTTAATAAACTCAATTACTTAGACCAAGTAATTTCGGCTAATTGATTAGTAGCCGTTTGATGAATAATTAAGCCGTTATTGCCCATACGCATGTGCCTAATTAAGCCAGAGTAAACCCCTTCTTTACTCGGAATTTGCCAGCTTTGCATGGTTTGAGTTTTTAAATCAAACCTAACCAGCGTTTCGGGCCGCTTAGCCGACTCATTAAACCAAATAGCATTATCGGCATATTCAATGGCATACGGGTGGCTGTTTTCGCCGCTGGGGTTATCCCACTGCGTTATTTTACCGTTTTTGGGGTTATAGCGGCCAAGTTTACCCATGCCAGAGTTTACATAAAACACCATATCATCAGGCGTAATAGCAAGGCGCCTAGTATGTGTTTTAGCACCTGGGAGTTTTATTTCGCTAAGCTCCATGGTGTTTTTATCAACTTTAACCAAACAGTTACTGCCATTACACGACACCCACGGCGTCCCGCTTGAATCAAGCTTTATACCATAAGGCCGCGAGCCTTTAGTGGGTAAAGTAGCCAGCTTAATATCACCGCTTTTAGGGTTTAGCCTGCCAATCATGTTGCTGTGCTGCAGGGTAAACCAAAATATACCCGCATCATCAAACACGCCTGTATGCGGGTCACGGGCGTTTTTATCAGGCATTTTATACACTTCAAATTTTTCGGTTTTTAAATCTAAATACCCAACCGTGCCATTTTTATTACCTAAAAACCAAGGGGTTTGGTTTTTATCAAGCGATACACTGTGCGCATACGTACCACTTGGCAAAGTGTACTCTTTCATTTCACCGGTTTTAGGGTTTAACCTACCTAAAATATTGCCCCACTGGCCAACCCACCAAATAAGCCCGTTTTTACCTTGCACAGGGTCGCGAGCGCGCTGCCCAAGCGTAGGCACTTGCCAGTATTTAAAGCTAAGTTTTAAATCGCCTTTAACCACCGCTGACTCGCGCTTAGTGTTAACAGGGTAATGCTTAGCTAAATACGCGCTAATATCTTTACTAAGCGCAGTACCCTCGCCTGTATCTACCATATAACTTATGAGTGTTTGCCAATCCGCTTGGCTATAACCCGCACTGCGCTCAAGGTTGTTTAAACTATGGCAACTAGCACAAAGCTGCTCAACTAATACCTCTGGCTCGTTACTCAATACAGGTAACGGCGCAGCTAAAACCCCTAGCGCAGCCATTACCGCAACGTGTTTATTAAATAAAAATCGATTTTTACGCATAACGCCCTCCCTTGTTTTTAATATTAAAGCATAGGGCGAAAGTGTTTACTATGTGAGCACTTTTAGCTTTTAGCTTTTAGCTTTTAGCTTTTAGCTTTTAGCTTTTAGCTTTTAGCTTTTAGCTTTTAGCTTTTAGCTTTTAGCTTTTAGCTTTTAGCTTTTAGCTTTTAGCAGAATAGTGTCGTTTTTATTTTCGGTGTGAAAATCGTTATTTTTTGTAGGGGTAATAGTAATATAGATACGTTTTCTTGCTTAAAAAAATAAAACAAACTCCCCCTTCATATTAAACCAAATAGTTCGCGCTTGCGCCCAACGCGCTAGCAAGCTAAGCGCCTACAAGTAATAGCATTTTATTTATTGTGATTATTACATTGGCTGTGCGTTGGGTTTCGCTTCGCTCAAACCAACCTACGGTTGTTGCATAGCTACAAGCTTGCGTATAATGCCCGCATTCTGGCTGTATGTATTAGCCGCTAATTTGGATTTTAATAATGAAAAAACTCTCTGCAGTGCAAGTAAAACAACAAGCACTTGTGCTTAACGTTGCCGATAAACTAGAAGCACAAGGGCGCGAAGAAATCCCTGGTATGTTGCAGTGCTGGTTTGATGTGGAATATCACTTATTTCCAAGTTCACTACTGCTTTGTTTTCAGTTTGAAAACGAACAAGCTTTAGCAGCCGCAGAGCCTGATTTATTAAAATGGCAAAAACGCTTAAGCGCCGCAATGCTTAAAAAAGGCGTGATTTTAAAAGATATGCGTAAACATTTAGTGTTTACTTTAAAAGGCCCTGATGATTAAAGCAGGCCTATAATTAAGGGCTAGAGCAAAACATAGTCGCGCTATGGGTTATAAAAATAAGTTTAAGCGCGTAAAAAAGGGCAATAACATTGCCCTTTATTTTCTCACGCACTCTCCCACGATTAATCACATGGTAAACGCATTTAAACTCTATTCGCCGTGGTCTCGACAGAGTAATTGACTCGATGAGCAAAAGACTATAAGCCTTGATCCTTGGTGCATGAAATCAAGATTTGGCGCCCTTGGTTTATGGTGTTTAGTTAAGTTTAATAAGAGCCGTTGGGCTTTTGAGTAAAAAACCAAGAAAAAAGCAATGCATAACCGAAACTGTATTAGCCCACATGGCTTATCTCAAGATTAAACTTTTTATATTCATCGGAAATGAAGCACTCATAATCTTTTGGAATTTTAGATTTAAATTCACACAAAAACTTAAACCTGTGTGGAGCAGTCTCATTGACTTTGATCAAGGTTAAAAAATATTCTTGAGAATTAATTAGGTTCTTTAAATCATTATTCAAATATCGAGGGCAATAACCAAGCTTGTTTTCCCCATCATGTAATACAATTAGAGCATTTGAATCATGTTGATTATCTAATTCATGCTTAAGTTTAAGTTCAGAGCCAACTGTAAGCTTTTTAGCTAAATCTTTACACTCATCGCTTATATATTTAAAACCAGAAACAAAGAACTTAATCGTAAAATATTCTCCATCTAACTTAGGTACAGTTACTACCCTGAAATTATCCGTTTTCCTCTCTCCACCTGTAATACCTAAAAACTCTAACTCATCTGCACTTCTAATATCCAAACCTGACCACTCGATCATTTGTTTAAATTCTGGCCTGTTTTTTGGCAAAAGCCTATTATTAAAGAATTTAAATAATTCATTGGATACATATGTTTTACTAAGTTCATCAAGCCTTAAAAATGCTTTAAAATTTTTGTTTTTGGCACCGTTTGTATAATGAAACTTATATACAAACTTCTTTTCATCTGAGCTTACAGGCTCTTTAATTAGTTTTGCTACTGGGTGCCACATACGAGTTTCATCATCTTGCCAGACAACATAAAGCTCAACTTTTAGAGTAGCAATATTAGTATTAATCATAAAATTTGTTTTTTAACTCTAGTAAATTATCTCGATTAGCTAAAATCAATCGTAATGTAAATTTTTTTGTTATTTCAGACATCAATTCATCTGGAACTTTAGTAATAACTGAATTAATTTTGTCTTCAGTTAAATTTTCAAGTAAGCCTAACCAATAAGTGGGAGCCTTAGATTTCTTCTTCTCTAATGCTAGCATCGACATTTGTTCGAAGGCATCCAATGTTTTAATCCTTTTCCCCTGACTATAAAAGAAAGATTTAGAGCGCCTCACATACTTTTGTATTGTGAGACTTGGTGTAGAATTATTTAGTATTTCCAACCTTTTTATATCACTTTCATTACGCCCCAAACTCGCAGCATGATCATATGAAGGAGCTAGATAATTACTATCAAGACTTTCAATAATTCCCCAATTCTCATTATGCCTGTCTTGGTTAGAGATAAGTACATCAAACATCAAATAACCTATGAATACATCTATTACATTCGCTATTTCAAGATTGCTCCAGCCCTTAGGGGGAGCGTCTGCTAACCAATCTAAAGCAGTATATACCCTGCTCACTGTTTGTAACCTTATATTATCTTTTAGTTGAAAACTTTCCTTAAGCGATTCAAAACCGGCTATATGCTCAATTAATTGATTACCGAAAGTTAATTGCTCACCTTGCGCAATAAAGTTTACTGTCCTGATACCTCTTTCACTTTTATTTTTAGCTAATTCGTATTCAGCATGAGGTATACCTAGAAACACTGCCAACTCACATGCTATTTTTTCAGCCCAATCTTCACCATATCTAACTATTGGATTGCCTTGCTTATCTTCTGTATGGATTGATTTAAACAAGTAAGAAGTATTTTCAGCTTCATACCAAAACTTTGTTTTCGTTCCCATTTGTTCAAACTGTTCAACATCTTCTTGAGATATATCAATAATTTTATATTTTGTAGTCACAAACATGCTCGTAAATATTGAAGAAGAGGAAATAAAAATAACTGAAAAATAATATTTGAATAGATAACAATTTTCTCTAGAGATTCATCCTATCAAACTTTAGAAAAAATCTCTCTTCTAACTAATATAGAAAAATAAATTCAAAGCTCATGGCATATTCTTTCTAAAACTAAGCCCCAATCTCGCTTCCCTCCTTCCCGTCAGGACGCCCTGAATACTGAGGGTCAGATCTGTTTCTTGCCAAGACCAAACACCAATCTCACGTTTAACACCCTCCCCCGTCATCGCGCCCTGAAAATAGCAATTGATGAGTAATGTCGCGCATGGATGCGCGATAAGGTGAAACTAGGCCATGGATGGCCTATCTTCGCCGTTTACGTTCACATCAATTGTGTTTTGAAGGATTAAGCGTGATGCTCAGGGCGCCGTGGGTGACGAGTGACCGAAACGAAGTTTCGCAGCGCGAGGAAGTAGAAGCATGGATGCTGACAGGAACCCAGCTTCAAGGATGAATTACTTGCAGCAGAGTAAGATTGAAATCTATAGCCCCTCTTGGCTGATGCCGCCAACAATCTGGCAAAAAACCTTGAATAAAGTTTCTAATTTCTAGAAGCGCGAAACGCATTCGCGTTATCGATGATGATAACCTCAAACACCTATTCAAATACTTATTCGGGCTGCCGCCCGCGCGTCAGCAAGCTAAACGCCTACAACTAATAACACATACTCTTGGGTTGTGAGCGAGTAAGTATATTTGTGATTTGTTGGGTTTCGTTTCACTGCATCCAACCTACGCCCATATAATTTAGGGCAATCACACATACAAAAAAGCCGTTGCATGGCTGCAACGGCTTTTATAATTTTGATAAATTCCCAAACTATAATGGAACTTACTACCCATTAAAGTTCAAAAATTAGTCTCATGTGATCTCGGAATTAAGTGGGTTAACTCCATAGATACCTACTAAAGCTTGTGAAACCATATTTTGTAATTAAGATGGTTAACTCTTAGAATTTAATCGTCATTAATAATATATCGTTTTTAATTAAGTTGGTTAACTTCAATTATAGAAATTGTTCAGTTAACTGTGATAATTCAAGCTTAATTTCTTCAGAGCGTTGAGTATCATTTGTTTGTGTTAACTCTGCAACCAATTGTGCAATTTGAGTATCTTTCGATTTTGCGGCTTTCATTTTTTTAAGTACGTCTTTCAACCTATCTAATTTGCACAGCTTTATCGTTCTACGACCTTTTGCTGTAAGCCCTTCATATATTGCATCTGCATGTCTTTCAATATGCAGGCTATATTCATCAAAATGAGCATGAACAATGTTCACATTAATACCATCTGTTGGATAAGCTGTAATAGGTACACTTAAAACAGGCTTAGTCCCTTTATTGGTGTTACATCCCGGACATGACAAAGAAAGGTTATTCGGATGAAAAGTGTACTCTGAATATTCACTTTTAGGCACAATATGCTCTATATCGACTTCCTTTATGTCGAAGCCTAATTCCCATTTACAATAGCAACAAAGATTTCCTTGTTTGGGTCGCAAATCATTTTTAACCGCCAGTTTAATTCCGTCAAAACATGACTTACTCCAATCGGTATGAGTTACAAACCGATCAGAAATCAGTTGAAGCTCTTGCGCTTTGAAAGAATATGGTGAAAGAATTCTATCAGTCATTACGCAACCTTAACTTTGTAAGTTTAGAAATAACATCATAAAGCGGGTCTACTTGTTTTAAATTAGGTAATACCTTCTTAACTTTGAGACATAAGTCATGATATCTATCGGAGTGTTTTTGACCGTCTGCCAGCAATTGCAATAATTCAGTCACAATAGCGCTAAGGTAATAATTTCTTGTAGAAGGCATATCGAAGATGTTTAACAAAACATCTTCAGCAGACATACCGTTGGTATTTTCATCATAGTAATCAACATCAATCCGATTACCCTTAGAGCTTTTGAAATGAACTATATTTGAACGACCATTAGGTAAGTCTGAAATTAAAAAATGTGAGTGTGTCGCTACTATGACATGGCAACCTTTTACTGATTGTAGCAACTTATCAATTAACTCAATGTAACGATATTGCCATGATGGATGTAAACTAATTTCAGGTTCATCAATAAGAATCAAGCTATCGTTCTTTAAGTTGGGTACTAATCCGATTAAGGTCGATAATATACTTGCTTCTCCTGAACTTGCGTCTGTGTAGTTAAACTCACCACCATGCTTCTTGTAGAGTTTTACCTGCATACTTTTTATTAAGTCTAGCTTTCGTAGATCATCAAACACCCGATATCTAGATATCTCACGGTGAGATATTACGTGATCCGAACGACTAATATTTTCTTCAGAAAAGTTGATTACAAAATTGAATTCACCACCGCGATTAAAATTTTGCTGTTCAAAAGCATATCGATAAGCATCAGCAAGCTCATCCCAGTAATACTCAGGTGAAGATAAAAACCTGCTATATGTCCCTTGCCTGATACCACTTCGGTTTTCACTCCGCATAGCAATGAAGCTCTTTAAGTTTTCACCATCAATTGACTCAATACTATCCTTCAATTCAACTGGCACTCGTACCTTATAAGCCAGTTTTAAGACGGGTTCATACTTCAAATAATTAAATATTTCGTTGTATTGATAAAAATTACTTTTTTCTTCAAAACCTGACATGAGAAACGAAATAGCCTTATCCATTAAAGCTCTATTTGAAGAACCACCAACACGCCCTCTAGGACCTAAATAACAGTATTGTTCACGAATGATATTAGGATTCGCTTGTCTACTAAAACTGGAATCCGAGGGGAATTTATCAGATAAGCTGGTCGTAATAGCTATTAGTTTCTGTGGATTGTTAATTTTATCTTGCAAAGAAAAGTTTTCATGTCCGACATTTCGCTTCCTATACGAATCAACAATACCTCTTAGAAAGCGGCTCTTTCCCGTTCCATTATTACCAATTACAACAGTAAAATAGTTATCCTCACTATCATTACCATTAGTTAATTTAACTAATGGTAGTTGTAAGTTTTTATCATCCAATTTGAATTTTTTTAATCTAAAAGACATCCGATTCCCCATCCTAAATTTATTAGCAAATATAACAAGTTAGATAGTATTCGTGAACTATTAAGACAATGAATACAAAAACTCAGGATTACCTCCATGCTTTTAGTATTGTTTTAAATCGTTTTTAACTACCATGAGTTATGGTTATCTATAAGGGCATACTCATGAACACGATAGTGAAAGACTGGCAAATAGTTTCTGTTTTAGACAAAGGCGAGCTTGTTGGAGATGTGCTCTGGGGAATTTGTGTTGATGATTCGACCTATCGATTCTCTAAAGGAGATTACGTCTGTACATCTCGGATCGTAAAAACAAATGAGCAGTTAATTAAAACCGCTAGCGGCAGTATCTATCAAACTCTAGGTGAAGGCACTAGATGTCAGATTTTATTAAAAGACTTTGAGTTGCTCCGGCATGGCTTTAGCCCACAACAAATTGAAAAATTGAATCAAGCTCGCCCCAATCAACTGCATTAAGTTCGAAAGGCGATTGTTCAAGTACATCTGCTACTTACCTAAGTATCGCAAAGCTCGCGGGATCGGTGAAGGTAGGTGCTGTTCCAACCAACACTTATCATGCTTATACAACCACATAAAAGAAGCACCACAATTCGCTCTTACTTCTTTTTGCCGACATTGAGGATGAGACTGACAAAACGCTTCTATCTCCTGTCTGCACTGCTGCCTTTTGTGGTTAAATCGGATGGTTTTTCGCAGCGCTACTAGTTCACTAAACTTACCCAATATCTGTTCAACCGCCCCCTGTGAAATACCGTGTTCCCTAGCAATTACTTCTGTTGGAATACCAACCATCAGCTTGCTCCAAATATCTCGCTCATCTACAGTAAATATCTTTGAGGGGCGCTTATCCACTGCGATCTGGTTGTTAGTTGCAACTTTTTTAATGTAAGCAATACTTTTGCCTGTTTGTGCTGCGATTTTTCTCATGCTATCACCATCTTTTAGGCATTTGATGATGAGTGAGTTATCAAAGGGGGAGGAAGAACGCTGAGATTGCTCTATAGGCATTTTAGGCTCTTTTACAGGTTGAGCCTCCATTACAGCCTTAAACCTATCCCACGAGCCAAATAAGCAATGAATTAGAAAGTAATATTTCAGTGGATGGTATTGTTGATGAGGTTGATAAAATAGATTCGCAGGATAGCTACCGCGCATTAAGCCGCACGCTAGTCGTTTAAAATGGACACAATCTGAAAGCTTTCCTATCTCTTCAATCATCATTGGCACCAGCAATCGCTTTCGGATATTGCCACAGGCCGTCACCATGCCCATTTCCAATAATCGGTTTTTAAGCACGTCTACCAAATCATCTTTTGAATAGTGAACAGGGTCTGCAATAAACGCCAAGGCGATACAGGTAGAAAGGTTGAACTCACTTATACTGGCATCAACAACCTCACTAGTCTCTGGTTGCGCAGCAAAGGAACGTATACGTTTTTCTGAGTGAAGCTTTACGCCATGCAGAGGGCAGCAAGTCACACCTGCCAGTTGATGAATTACATGCCAATACGCAAATCCATGCTGTGCTTCATCATACGTCACACAGGCAGGGCACGATTTAAGGACAGGTTCCGTTAACAAGCGGTTCGCTACCATGCCATAACGGGAGTGCGTGGAGGCAGTATTACCACTGAGTAAATCTGTTTGAAGTTGCTGGTACTGGGCTTGGGTTTGAAAAGGTCGGTAGTAGTTAATCCCGGTCATGAACTGAACGATCCATTGTTCATCCACACAAGAGCTTTGTGCCAGTTTTGCGATATAGGAAGGAAATTCGGTACTGGCTAATTCGGTTTTTATCTGAAGAGCTTTTAACGATTGGTTGCGAAAGCTCGGATAACCAGAGTAACTATGCGCACGCGCTACCCAGCTAAAAACCGTTTCACCTTTAATTGGTGTGGGGTAATAAACTGGGTAGCTCATAGTTTATTAGCTCATCAAATTCGGGATGTTTTCAATCTCACCAAATAACATCCTTATCATCAGCAAGTGACATATCGGTAACGTGAGTTTGTCCTTGTATGCTAAATACGACACGAATAATTCTCGGAATTTTCGGTTTCCCTGATAACCGTCAAGTATCAGAAGACGCTCATATAGCTCAGGTGCAAAGTGGTTATCCAACGCTCGTTGTGCCTCAGCAATTATTAGGGTGTCCTTGCGTGAAGAAACGTTTGTGAACGTATCTAATCCAATATAGTCCCGATAGGCGCGTTGCAGTCGCTGCAAGTTCAAGTTTGGAAAATCATGTTTGAGCAGCCTTGCGGATGTCCTTAATACCCAATCGATGTCATCATCCATGTAACCATCAAGGTTATCGTACCCCAAATCGCACTTAGGACAGTTGCTACCATGCGGTAAACCAATATTATTGAGATAGCGCCCAGAATCATGGCAACTATCACAAGCGACAAACAACGGTGTCTGATGCTTAACGCAATAACTCATACCAGCTAATTGATGTTCTATGTGATAGTAAGTTTCACCAATAGTGTCCATATCCTCCTTAACGCACTCCGAGCAATGCCGCCAATGGGCAGCATACTTAACGCGATTGATATTGCTAACAAACAACGGCTTATCGCCAGATTGTGTTAACAGTGTTGCTGGTAAGAATGGAGCGTAATACCGATAAAGAGTGTGTCTTCCTAAAAACGTTTCATAGTCGATACTAGGCGAAAATGCATCGTAAACATCTCGATATAAGGGCCTCAATACATAATGTGGCACCACCGTCTTATAATCACTTGAGATGGGATTGGTCGCGTTATCCCATCGCCTAATACCTGAATATAGATGATGTCTAACCATCAAGCTGATGACATGCTCACCCTCAAACGGATAGGCATTGATTTGTGGTTTGCGTACTACACTGCTCATGATTTCACCTCACCCAGCTTGGCAGCAATTTCCTGCCGACTTAATCCTGATAAATTTCTAAAATCATCAGCTGGTATCAACGTACTTTTAGCCGCTGGCATATCAATCACTACACCTTCATCATTCATACCCGGTGGGTTAGGTACATCACTGTCAATACAATACTTTTCAACAACGTCCGCTGTACTCATATCTTCACCCGCTTTTGCAGGGTTAAGCAGCTTGATATGCGGTTTAATCAAATCCTCAAATGTGCTTACTTCACCTTCCCTCAATGCATGAAGTGCGTCCGCCAACAGGTAAAATTGATCGGCATAGACATCACGAATAAGATCTACTGAAATAGTTTCTAATCCAGAGTAAATCGCTTCTTCATAGCAAAGCTTTATCAGACGAATGAATAGTGCGGGAATACCGCAACTATAGAAATTTAACGCTGAGGTTATCTCATCAGTGAACGTGAACGGATTCCGCAGCAAGTGAGGCTTGTAATAGCACTGCACGTAGTAATTCCAAAACGGATTGGCAATGTGTTTTTTGGTAACAGGATCATACACTGTTGTCTCAATTCCATCACAACGCTCAGATATACCTGATGAAATACGTCTAGAGGTAGACATGGTAGTTTGGAATAAAGGCCACGAGGCATAGGTGCCTGCCACAATCATCGGAATGCCAATGCTATTAAAAAACGCGTCGATAAAATTCAGTGTTGAGCGGTTTTCATCTTTAGCATCATTACTGTCATAGACGCAGCGCTGTATTTCATCAATGAAAACAATGCCAATATTGTACTTCATTGCCACTTTCTTTGCCTCAATCACAAAAGCTGAATTATTCGCCTTGGAACCTTTCCAAAGCTCGTAATGGCTAGAGCCTAGTAGCTGGTCGATTGCGAAGAAAAAATTAAGGATAAAACCCTTTTTGGTTTTAGTCGCGGGAGCCTCAAACTTGACATAAACAACCTGCTCCTTGCGAAACAGATTACCTTTATATTCATTGTGTTCGATAACCTGTGGCAGTAAGCTCAAACACTTATCTATCGTCTTGGTTTTGCCCCCACCACTAATACCGATGTGCGAGATACAGGTTGATAAATTAATCGCGTTTGGCATTTCATAGTCTTTACCTTTCCCAACTTCACTTTGCATGATGTTGTAATCGATAGTGAAAGGTCTTCTATGTAAGTACCCCACCATAATTGCTTTAACGATGTGCCGATAAATTTTAAACGTCTTAGGTGATGGCACAAAGGTAAGTGGAATTAATTCAATCATTAACTCCCTATCAAAGTCATTCATCTGAGTAACGCTTGCATCAACGTCATGATTGACCAAAATCGCCTGAGTGAACGCTTCCAAACTCTTTGCAGGTCGAATCGCTTCAATTAGCGGGTTGTTGTTATAGGCGGTGATGTTGTGAGGAATATATTCCGCTTTTACAGCCACTGATTGTGTTTCTAAAATTTGCATGTTTTTACCTTATTTCTAATTAATCTTGTCTCCTTCATGGTTAATTTTTCCTATTGATTTTGCCCAGATGAGGGATACATCTGCTGCATTTGGCGCATCATTGAAGACTGCAACGTCTCCATCGATACTGTTTCTTCTTTGGATTTCGACTCACCTACCATCAACGTGCTAATCATGGAGGCAGTCTGTCTATCCATATTCGCCTTGGTAATTTCCTTCAACGCTTTAACCGTAGATTGCGATGATTTGGCATTCGGTCTTGTTAAACCTTTAAGCGCATCCAACGCTTCTTTGGTGATCCGTTGCGTATTGTTCTTCTGTATGAAGCGGGCTTGCCTAAGTTCACGTTGTTGTTCAACTAGATCCGATGTCTTCTGAGATTGTTTATGTGACACATCAAACCAAGTAACACCTTCAAACGTATCGTCCTGCTCGGTATTGAGCGTTGCTTCATAAACAACACCATCATGCTTGTACCAAATCTTGTCAGTAGAGCCATCAAAGTAACGGATGTCTAATTTCTTCACTGGGCGTTTTGGGTTTGCATTAAGCCAGCCTTGTCGTGCCGCATGTTCGCAGTGGTAGTAAACGTTGCGGTACTTAATCCCTTTTGCGGTAGTTGCTGCCAGACTCCGAGGTAGTAGCTTGAACATGACATCTTCTTTTTTCATGGTCATGCCTCGTCCATTATTCATGTAATGACGCAGCCCAAAGTTCCATCTAGCTCTGGAGGTTGCACGCACACCTTCAACTTCCATTGCCTTGCTAGATACTCTCGGTTTTGGCACAAAGTTGTTTCTAAGAATGGTGTTTATGATCAGCAGATGAACAAACTTGTCGTAGTCATACACTGCGAGGTTCGAAGCGTGCGTATCGCCTTTTTCGGGTATGCGTTCAACCAGTCCCGGCATGAATTGGATGATGTCGTTTTTGGTATGCTGAAACTCACCTTCCACAGTACCTTTGGTGTAACCAGCATAAATTTGCAAATAGTTGATACAGTCAATGCCCATTTTCTCATCAAGCAACTGCATCATGTTTTTCTTGGGATATTCCACACCATTATCAATGGCAAGTTCCGTACACAGCAGGTTACAGGGCCAATCTTTATGCGTGATATCGACACCAAACTGTTTGCAGAATTCCACTTTATCTGTGAAAGCATTGTAAAGTGCCTGCATGACTCCGCGCCAGTTGGGGCCACCAATCCCAACGTGAAAGCCTACCGTCATCCCTGAGTCCACATCCATCACACGGTATACAGTGGGTCTGCCAGATGATAAGCGCTCTTTTTTGTTGTACGGGTAGATAAGATAAACATCTTCAATCGTGGCATCTACCTCATAACGAAATGCTGGACCCGGCACATCTGAACGGGCACGTTTTAGCTTAGAGCGGTATTCAGATAGATACCGCTTATCACCTTTTTGCTGCCACTTCAGTCGCCCTTCTTTTTCAGCCGCTCTAACAAAGGCATAGTATTGGTCATAGCTAATACACTCATTCTCTTCCAGCGGTTTACGCTCGACAATTTCCTTTCCGTCTTCATCGATGTATTTCTCTTTTTTTGACTGAAAATAGAAGTCATACACCTCATACTGTTTGGTATGAGGCATTCGCATGAATTTCTTTTTACCTAATCTTTCCAAGTGCTTGAGAATATTGTCTTCGTCTAGCTTGGTGCGCCCACGAAAATAGGTATCGGATGATTTTCTGCCACGCTTAGACATTCCCTCAGTCGGGACAAGCGGTAGCACAAAGTTGCTGCCACATTTTCGATAATCCGGATACATCGCGTTGAAACAGCTACCACGATAAAAGTACTGTGCAAGTAATCTGGATATTTGCGCTGCATTTACGCCACTTTCAGCGCTGATTTCCTTGATAAGTTCAGTACCTCTGTCGGTATACAGGTATTCATAGGTTTTTTCTGAATCCTCAACAATAGGCTTTATCAGGTCATAGTTAAATCGAGCGTTATCCCGCCTTTTTAGTTTGATTTCTAGCTGCTCATTTGGAGACTTGCTAC
This sequence comes from Pseudoalteromonas sp. TB51, assembly GCF_000498055.1. Classification (NCBI taxonomy): domain Bacteria; kingdom Pseudomonadati; phylum Pseudomonadota; class Gammaproteobacteria; order Alteromonadales; family Pseudoalteromonadaceae; genus Pseudoalteromonas; species Pseudoalteromonas sp. TB51. The sequence continues at coordinate 5,591 of NZ_AUTO01000060.1, read as the reverse complement.
GCGGTACGTAAAGGCCGTTGTCATATTCAATCCCACGGATTTCATATTGGTAATGCGACAACATATCGGCTAACTTTTGTGCATCCATTGTTAGTGGTTTGCTTTGAAGGCGTGAGCGTTTTTTTTGTAAGGGTTTATCCGCTCTTGGTTTGCGTTTAACCACTGATTTATTCAAATCGTAATAAGCGACCTTATCGCGAGTTACATGGACTATACGCAGGTGTAGTGAGCCTGTTGGCGTGATAATTTCTGTATGTTTACGGAACATGCTTAAGCGACCTCCCTTAAAGGAACAGGTTTAAACACATCAATTTTTATATCTAAATCAATCGGTAATTGATGAGACCATACGCCCCACTGAAATAGGCCGAAGCCATCGTCGTAACTGAGTCCCAATCGATGACTGACACGCTGAATAACCTCTTGTAACGGTGTTTCAAAGTACAGGCTTGCCATCTCAACAAACGCCATAAAAAACGGCTGTTGATTGTGCTTAATCTCATGAATGTATTTCAAGCACCCCTTGGACCACTTTAAATTGTATGCACAGTTAATGCTGACGTTGTGGTCAGTTTCTAAAACAAACGGTATCTGTTTGTCTTCATAGTATCGTCTTTCCAGTTCGAGCTTTTGCAGAGTTCGCGTAACAGATACAGGGTGCTTGATTTCTCTATCCAGCGAATCCAGCGTTTTATATGTTCTGGCGACCTCTTTTGTTGCGAGGTTTTTGTCGTTTAAATCTGTCTCTAGACAATAGAAGTCGGTACTGAGCACATAGGCTTCGCCTTCTTCATCGCACGGATACTTGATACCCATATCGATTGCGATACGAACACATAGCTCTATGTCCCACAATGGATATTGCTCAAAGTAATTAACGGTTTCCGGCAAGGAATCTCTTATGATGCCTAAGCGTCTTTCACCATCGCTTAAGAAATGGTGGTTGCGTTTGCTCTTAGCGCCTTTGTACAAATGCCTTCTTGTACCCTTAGGACCGCTCCACACTTTAATTAGAGGCTCGTATTGCTTCTTATCTAACGCATCATGCCATTTATCAAGCGTTTTAAGGGCCTTATTAAATTTTAAAAGCATTCACCCGCCTTACCCATGAAAATCTTTTGACTTGGGAAATATAAATTTGGCGAATGAAATAACTTAGAGTTGGAAGTTTGATGTTTTTCATTTTGTCTACTCAAATTCGTTTAAATACGAACGTGATCGTAGATCTAAATTTTGATCAATACAACTTGCATATTTGTATAAGGCACTGAATTTTAAGTAATTAATATTTATAAAAATAAATATTATAATTTTCTATTAATTATTTAGACTTCATAAACAATTGAAAAAACATCAAATATTTTGTGATATTTTTTGATTATACCAATGTGCATATTTGTCATGGTTATTGCTTCGAGATCTGATATTGATTAAATAAATGGCAACGAGCGAAATATCAATCATTAAAACGGTTCTAGTAGGTTCTACTTGCTTATTTATCTAATTTATATAAATTAGATAAATCACTATCAAAAAGAAGAATAGCCTTATGAACGAGCAAGCGATCTTCGACCATATCAAACAAGCATTAGATGATGCGCCACGCAACCAGTACACCACTGAGTTGCATCTGCAAATGATCAAATACGCTGATAGTTTAAAAAGCATGACTGCCAAAGAATTTTGCGAAGGCGTTGGCTTAAAACCCAGTTTTGGCACTGAATTTTCTAAAATGCGTAATCTCACTCACCGTTTAAAAGCAGCAGGCTTAAACACTGACTTGCTCTAACCGCTCAGGCACAAGGATTTAAAGGAACACTCATGGCAATTAAAAAGACAGAACTGTATTCATCATTATGGGCAAGCTGTGACGAACTGCGTGGCGGTATGGATGCCAGCCAGTATAAAGACTACGTACTAACCATGCTCTTCATGAAGTACGTTAGTGATAAATACAAAGGCGACCCATACGGCATGATTGTCGTGCCAGAAGGTGCTAGCTATGACGACATGATAGCCGCCAAAAACGACAAAGAGATTGGCGATAAAATCAATAAGATCATCGCCGCCCTTGCCGAAGAAAATGACCTTAAAGGCGTGATAGACGTTGCCGACTTCAACGATGAAGACAAGCTAGGTAAAGGCAAAGAAATGGTAGACCGTCTAACCAAGTTAGTCGGTATTTTTCAAGGGTTAGACTTATCATCAAATCGAGCTGGCGGTGATGACCTATTAGGTGACGCTTACGAATATCTAATGCGCCATTTCGCAACAGAATCAGGTAAATCTAAAGGACAATTCTATACACCATCTGAGGTATCTCAAATTTTGGCAAAAGTGGTCGGCATTAAAGAAGACACACCTCAAGATGCCACCGCCTACGACCCTACTTGCGGCTCAGGTTCATTGTTGTTAAAAGCCAGCGACCAAGCGATGCGTGGTTTAACCCTATACGGACAAGAGATGGACAACGCGACTAGCGCACTTGCCCGTATGAACATGATCTTACATAACAACACCACAGCCAAAATATGGAAAGGTAATACACTTTCTGATCCACAATGGAAAGATGCCCCTAACCAATTAAAAACATTTGATTTTTCGGTTGCCAATCCGCCATTTTCAAATAAAAACTGGACCAGTGGCTTAACCCCAGAAAACGATTTATATAACCGTTTTACGTGGGGCATTCCACCAGAGAAAAACGGTGACTACACCTTCTTACTGCACATTATCAAAAGCTTAAAAAGCACAGGTAAAGGCGCGGTGATCTTACCGCATGGGGTGTTATTCCGTGGTAATGCCGAAGCGACGATTCGTGAAAACCTTATCAAACAAGGTTACATCAAAGGCATTATTGGTTTACCTGCTAACTTATTCTACGGCACGGGTATTCCAGCCTGTATTATCGTGATTGACAAAGAACATTCGCGAAAAGCCATTTTTGAATCAAGAGGTAGTTTTAATGAAGGCGATGAAGCACTACCAACCGTATCAGGTCGCCCCATCTTTATGATTGATGCCAGCAAGGGCTTTATCAAAGATGGCAACAAAAACCGCCTGCGTAGCCAAGACATTCACAAAATTGTTGATGTGTTTAACAAAGGCTTAGAGCTTGAACGTTTTAGCCGTTTAGTGCCCATTGATGAAATTGCCGCTAACGATTACAACCTTAATATCCCGCGTTATATCGACTCATCTGAGCCAGAAGACTTACATGACTTAAGCGCTCACCTGCAAGGTGGCATTCCAAACCGTGACATTGATGCCCTTGAGCATTACTGGCAGGTATTCCCAAGCATTCGCGCTACCTTGTTCACTCATTTGCGTGACGGATACAGCCATGCACTGGTTGAAGCCAGCCAAGTGAAAAGCACCATATTAGCTCACCAAGAATTTAAAGATTTTGCCGCTCGTAGCCTATTGCCATTCAAACAATGGATACCCGAAGCGAAACTAAAAGAAATCAAAGTAGGCGATAACCCGAAAAACTTTGTCTTTAACATTTCAGAGAATTTGTTAAATAGCTATGCCAATAGCGACTTATTAAGCAAATACGATATTTACCAAATTCTGATGGATTACTGGGCCGATACCCTGCAAGACGATGTATATGTATTGGTACAGGATGATTGGCAAGCGGGTAACACCCTTCGTGAGTTAGNGTGGCTGCCAAGGGCGAAAAGCTTAAAGAAACACCTGATTTAATCATCAACAAGAAAAAGTACAAAGCCGAGCTTATTCCACCAAGCCTAATCGTTGCCCGTTACTTTGCTGACGAACAAGCTCAGGTTGATGCCCTGCAAGCCAAGCAAGACGAAGCGACCCAAACACTTGAAAGTTACCTTGAGGAACATGGCGCTGAAGATGGCTTATTAGTTGAAGCTCTAAACGACAAAGACAAAATCATCAAAGCCAGCGTTGCTGCCAGAGCTAAGCTCGCCACCGACGCAGAAGAAGTGAAAGCACTGAAACAGGCAACCAAGCTATTTAACGCTGAAGCTTCTGCTAAAAAAGCAGTGAAAGAAGCGCAAGAAGCTCTGGATTTGGCCGTATTCAACCAATATCCAAAACTTGATATTAATGAAATCAAAACCCTGATTGTCGATGACAAATGGTTAGCAACTTTACAAGCCAATATTGTTAGTGAGATTGAACGTGTTACCCAACAGATGGCAAACCGCGTTAAACAACTGGAAGAACGCTACAGCACGCCATTACCAACCCTTTCTAAATCGGTTGATGACCTAAGCGACAAAGTCGCAGGCCACTTAAAAGCGATGGGTTTGGAGTGGCCGCTATGAGCGTATTAGAGCAAGAAATTCTAGAAGGATATAAACAGACTGAGGTTGGAGTTATTCCTGAAGATTGGGAGCTAGTTAACTTTGGAGATATTGTTAAATATATCAAAGGCTATCCATTTAAATCATCTGAATACACTGATTCTGGAATAAGAGTTGTAAGGGTTAGCGATACGTCTTTTACAACAATAAAGAATGACAATCCAATCTATGTTTCCGAGAGTTCATATAACAAGTATAAAAAGTGGTCATTAAGTGATGGAGATTTAATATTTACAACTGTTGGTTCTAAACCACCCATGTATGATTCATTGGTTGGAAAAGCAATTCTTGTAGAGCCTCATCACAAAGGTTTTTTATTAAACCAAAATGCGGTTTTAATCAAACCAAAATCCAATGCTGAAAATATATCTAATTTATTGGTAAATCATTTTAGGACAGAAAGATATATTGATCACATTGAACAAATTTATCGTGGTAATGCTAACCAAGCCAGTATTACTCTGGATGGTTTGTTTGAATTTAAAATACCTCTCTCCAAAAATCAGAAAGAACAAACCGCTATTGCCAATGCCTTATCTGATGTTGATGCACTACTAACGGAATTGGAAAAGCTAATCGCGAAAAAACAAGCGATTAAAACCGCCACCATGCAGCAACTGCTGACAGGCAAGACCCGTTTACCCCAGTTCGCCACTTACACCGAAGGTGAAAAGCAAGGCCAGCCAAAAGGCACAAAACCCAGCGAACTAGGCGAAATTCCTGAGGATTGGGATGTAAGGCCAATTGAAAGTGTAATTAAGGATTTAAGAGGAGGTGCACCTTTTAAACCTAGCGACTTCACCAATGCTGGCGTTAAAGTGCTCCCTAAAGGTGGGGTAGTTAGAGGTGGCGTACTAAGAGTTCATGAAAAAGACCAACAATTTTGTAGCAAAAACTGGTCATTAAAATACTCTAAAAACTGTGTGGATAACCGATATACAATCGTGGTTCTCAGAGATCTTGTTCCCAGCGGGCCAAGTATAGGTTTGATGGTAAATATCCCTACTGATGAAAAATACGTTTTAGCTCAGGGAGTGTATGGCTTCATTGCAGAGGATGAAGAAACATCCAATTATCTAATTCAATATTCGAATACAACTCAATATAGGAAAGCTGCCAACGAAATAATGGTAGGTAGCACTCAGGTGCACATAACAAATGGCGCTTTCAAAGCTTTAACAGTCCCATTGCCACCAAAAGAGGAACGAGGAGCCATCGCCACCATCCTCTCGGATATGGATAACGAAA
>NZ_AUTO01000059.1:0-21591 GCF_000498055.1 Pseudoalteromonas sp. TB51 | reverse complement strand
CCCGCCAAATCAAGCAAGGCATGATGCAAGAGCTACTCACAGGCCGCACACGTTTACCAATTGATAACGAATAATAAGGAACATGGATGTCTGAATTTAACGAATTAGAATTAAAGCCCATTAACGACCTGCTTGACCTGTCGTTTTTTATTCCCGCCTATCAACGTGGCTATCGTTGGTCAAAAAGGCAGGTTACTGAACTGCTCGATGATATAAAAGAGTTTCAGCAACAAGCAGAAAATAGCAACAAGAACGCTTTTTATTGCTTACAGCCCATTGTGGTTAAGCAGCATAATGGCGATTGGGAGTTAGTTGATGGACAACAGAGGCTAACAACCATATACATCATTCTAACTTACTTAAAAAACATCCTTACTTTACTCGGCAAGTCTCGTTATGAATTGAGTTATGAGACCAGAGAAGAAAGTGCTGAATTCCTTCAAGATATAAATGAAGAACGCGGTGAGGAGAACATCGACTTTTTTCATATCGTAGAAGCTAAAAAAGCAGTAGAAGAATGGTTTGATGCACAAGATGGCACATATAAAGTTAACTTCATTCAGACATTACTAGGCCCCCACGACTCAAAGAAAAGTGTTCAAGTCATATGGTATCAAATTGACGAAACTGAAAATGTCACTGAGGTATTTACTCGACTAAACATGGGTAAAATCCCTCTGGTTAATGCCGAGTTAGTTAAAGCGCTATTTTTAAAGTCGAGTAACTTTGCCCAAGATGTTAATGATTCCAATATAAAAAAACCAATTCAAGATCTTCAGCAATTAAGAATTTCTCAAGAGTGGGATACCATTGAAAAACGCTTACAAGATGATGCGTTTTGGTATTTTATTAGCAACAAATCTATTACCACCAATCGTATCGAATTTGTGCTGGATTTGGCATCCAGAGAGTTAGATAGCGAAGGAATTATAGACACAGATAAGTTAAAAATATTTCTGACGTTCAACCGATTACTTTCAAATAGTGATGATAAAGATAAGCCTGTCGATGTTGCTAGTGAATGGCTAAAGATAAAACAGTGTTTTATGACGTTAGAAGAGTGGTATAACGACCGTGCTTTGTTTCACTTGATTGGCTATTTAGTCTCGCAAAGAGTTTCTATCGCTCAAATTTTCGATTTACATCAAGAGGCACTCACAAAGTATGATTTTCGACAGTCATTATTGAAGTTAGTCTTCAGTAAGACCTTTAACGGTAAAGAGATAGATACATTATCTCAAGAATGGCTAGATGAGAGGCTAAACGCATTCACTTATGAATCTGGAGCGCATAAGCTCAGACCAATACTATTGCTGTTTAACGTAGCTAGCTTACTTGCCAACCCTGCGACCAATGCGCGTTTTCAATTTGATAAATATAAATTAGATAGTTGGGATATTGAACATATCCGCTCAGTGGCATCCGATATGCCAAATAGTAAAGACAAGCAAAAAGCATGGCTTGAAAACGTTGTTGCTTATATCTCTAGTGATGAGTCCAAAGAAGCTGAAGAGTCTGGCGTTGATAAAAACAGTCAAGAGCTATCTATAAAACTTGAAGCAACAGAGTTACTGCAAGCAACCAACTTCAACAATGATCAATTTGAAGCTGTGTACGACAGAGTGCGAGCGCATTACGACCCTGATGGAAATGAAGATGTTGATAACTCAATTGGCAATCTAACTTTGCTAGATAGCAGAACTAACCGTAGCTATCAAAATACAGTATTTCCTATTAAACGAGCGAGGATCATCGCATTAGATAAAAAGGCAACCTTTGTTCCGCTATGCACTAAGAATGCTTTTCTTAAGTATTACAGCCAACAGGTAGATAAGATGCTGTATTGGGAAGCTAAAGATAGCGAAGATCATCAAAGAGCTATGGTAGAAATGTTACTCGGTTTCTTTCAAGGAGTGGGCGTTCATCAAAAGGAGTTAGGACATGAATAAGGGAAAAAGCTTAACGTTTTACGGTCTATTTGATGTTGTTGAAGCGATAGAAATTCCAATATTGCAACGTGATTATGCTCAAGGTCGAAAAGAAGAAGGTGAAGTTAGAACACTGTTTTTAAATTCATTATACCAAGCGCTAAATAGCAATGATGAGTCACGCCAGCCTCTAGATTTAGACTTTGTTTACGGAAATTTTGAAGAAGGACAAAGTAAGGCATTTTCTGTTCTTGATGGACAGCAGCGCTTAACCACGTTGTTTTTACTGTATTGGTATTTAGCAATACAAAACGGTCATATCGCAGAATTTAGAGAGCGGTTTGTCACTGATGAACAACGATCTCGCTTTACTTATAAGATACGTCCAAGCACAACCGAGTTTTTTGATGCATTAACATCCAAAGATATTGAAATATCGAATGCAACAATAAGTAAGCAGATTAAAAATAGTCAGTGGTTTTATTTGTCATGGCAACAAGATCCAACCGTACAAGCTTGTTTGAATATGCTTGATGCAATTCAAGCATTGTTTTCGCAAAACGATGTCAATTTGTACGAGCGAATCACCAATACAAGTGAACCTTACATTACCTTTCAGTTTTTAGATCTTCATTCTTTTGGTTTGTCAGATGAGCTTTATATAAAAATGAATGCTCGTGGTAAACCGCTTACAATATTTGAAAATTTTAAAGCCAAGTTAGAGCAAAAGATTAAGTCATTTGACGGGCCTTGGCCTGAATACACTCTACCTTTTCAAGACAGTGCTAGCGGTTATGAGTACTTCATACATAAGATAGATACTGATTGGGCTGATTTGTTCTGGCCTTATAGAAATGTTTGCTCTAGTGACGATACCTTTGATGATGAGTTAATGAATTTCATTCGACTTGTCATCGCCTATCAATATCTCGTTGATCATAAAGATTCGTCTATCGAGCTTCATGTTAATAGTGGCAAACTCTTTGGTCGAAACGGGAGATTAGAACCCTTTACACTGTCCCAATATGAAGAATTAGGATCTTTAAATAAAGAATTCATTATTCGGCTGATTAGTTACCTTGACCTCATCTATAGAGATGGATTGGTCGATAATAAAATAAATAGCTACTTAGACACTGATTACTACTACAACGAACACAAAACATTCAAGAATGTATTGAAAAACGATGCTAGCTACGATGATAAACTTAGGTTTTACGCTTTTTACAGCTACCTTGCGAAATCACCAACTAATGAAGAGTTGAATGAATGGTTAAGGGTAATTTTTAATTTAACCGAAAACACCATTATCAATACCGCAGACGAGTTTAATAAAGCACTGTTTGGGATTGAAAACCTTTGCCAGCACGATACGCCTATATTAGAAACACTAGCTAAAAATGTTGAAACATCAGGTTTTACAGGTGCTCAGATAGTCGAAGAAAAGATCAAGGCTCATCTGCTGTTAAGGTCTAGTGAATGGCGAGAAGCAATTACCTGTGCAGAACAACATTCATTTCTGAAAGGCCAGATTGGTTGTATTTTAAATTTTGCTGAAATCCTAAGCTATTACCGAGAGCATGAACATTGCAACTGGAGTGCTGAAGAAGATAACGAGTATATAACTAGCTTCCTACGATATTCTAATGCGATTCAACGTGTGTTTGATCAAATTGAAAGCAGCTCAGCATCAATTGATTATTTGTGGGAAAGATCAGTATTAAGTAAAGGTGAATACTTCACCGATAAACGAGGCGACAAATACAATATGCTGTCTTCTCGCGATACTAGAAACAATATTCCTCGTGATCATAGTTGGAAACGATTATTACGTTTCGGCACAACTTCAATTGAGCAAAAGCAAAGATACGTTAAAGCAGTTCTTGATGACCCGCTATTTAATGCTGACGAAATACAAACATCACTTTCTGCTATTTGTTCCAATACTATTGAGTCTGAAGAAATTGAGCCGTGAAGAAAAGCATTAATTCAACATAAAGAGTTAATAGCGTATTGCCAGCAAGGCTTCATTGAGAAAAATAACTCTGAGTTTGTGTTGCTGGGGCAATCCCAGCGAAATCATACTCATGCTGAGTTATATACCAAAGCACTCGAAATTGACTTACGCAGAGATAAAAGCTCATTAGAGCCTTTTTCACTTTTATGGTATGAACAAGTTAAATCGCGAGAAGAAAGCGCACATTTAAAACTAAAGGGACTTGTTCATAATGGCGAAAGATATCACATAGAAATCCATAAAACAGGAAGTTGCTTCGATATTAGAGTCAAAGGTGGTGAAATCGAAAAGGCACCAGATTCTTTAACGGGGTTACTAGAGAGTGAAGGATTTGAATTGAGTGGAGTGTCGTTGTCTAGCCTCGGTTTTTACAAGCACTACAGTGATAAAAGTCAAAAAAGTATTGCTGATGTAAAATTAAAGATTCAAAAACTATGTGCAAGTTTAAAGGATTTAAACGATGAGTAATGTCGGTCAATTAGAACGTAAAACCCAAAACCGCGTGGTTAAGTTTTTTAAAGAACAGCTTAATTACGATTACTTAGGTAATTGGGAATACCGTGAAGGTAACAGCAATATTGAAAAAGACTTGCTGACTAAATGGCTTAAAGGTCGTGGAATTTCTGACTCACTAATTACCCGTACATTACGCCAACTTGATACTGCCGCAGCCCTCGGTGAAGGTAAAAAGCTCTTTGATGCGAACAAAGATGTTTATCGCCTACTCCGTTATGGCGTAAAGGAAAAAGAAGGCGCTGGTGAGCAGAACCAAACTGTTTGGCTAATAGACTGGAAAAACCCAGAAGCTAACGACTTTGCTATTGCTGAAGAAGTTACCGTAAAAGGTGAGCTGAAAAAGCGCCCTGATATCGTGATTTATGTGAATGGCATTGCACTTGGTGTAATTGAATTAAAACGCTCTTCAGTATCTGTCAGCGAAGGTATTCGCCAAAACTTAGACAATCAAAAGAAAGCGTTTATTCGTAACTTCTTTACCACTATGCAGCTTGTAATGGCAGGTAATGACTCCCAAGGTGTTCGCTACGGCACGATTGAAACATCTGAAAAATATTACCTTGAATGGAAGGAATGTAGCGGTAAAGAAAACCCGAATCCACTACCAGCAAAAGATATAAAAACAGAGAACTTACTCGATACTCATATCGCGCAATTGTGTGATAAAAAGCGCTTTTTGCAACTGATTCATGACTTTATTGTTTTTGACGCTGGGGTAAAGAAAACATGCCGACACAACCAATATTTCGGCATCCAAGCGGCACAGAAACACGTTACAACGCACGATGATGGAATCATTTGGCACACGCAAGGTTCAGGCAAAAGCTTAACGATGGTTTGGCTTGCCAAGTGGATACGCGAAAATGTGACAGATTCACGGGTGCTTATTGTTACTGACCGAACCGAATTAGACGAACAAATAGAAAAAGTATTCTCAGGTGTTGATGAAGAGATCTATCGCACAAAAAGCGGACGGGATTTAGTTGCCACACTCAATCAGCCCAACCCTTGGTTGTTTTGCTCTCTCGTTCATAAGTTTGGGCGAAATGGTGAAGCCGTTACTGACGAAGACGATGATGAGGCAACAAAAGATTACCTTGAAGCATTAACCAAAAACCTACCAACTGACTTTGCTGCAAAAGGTAATTTATTCGTTTTTGTCGATGAATGTCATCGAACTCAATCGGGCAAGTTGCATGAAGCAATGAAAGCCATTTTACCTGAAGCCATGTTTATCGGCTTTACAGGTACACCTCTGATGAAAAAGGACAAGAAGAAATCCTTGGAAGTCTTCGGCCCTTATATTCACACTTATAAATTTGATGAAGCCGTGAATGACGGTGTGGTGCTAGATCTGCGTTATGAAGCAAGAGATATTGATCAGCATTTAACCTCAGAAAAAAAAGTAGACCAGTGGTTTGAAGCTAAGACTAAAGGACTTTCTAACCTTGCTAAAATGCAGCTCAAACAAAAATGGGGCACCATGCAAAAAGTGCTCTCCAGCAAATCTCGCTTAGAACAAATTGTTAGCGACATTTTAATGGATATGGAAATCAAACCTGCACTGATGTCTTGTAGAGGCAACGCCATGCTTGTGTGCGCTAGCGTCCATCAAGCATGTGTTGTTTATGATTTGTTTAGTAAGTCCGATCTTGCAGGAAAATGTGCAGTAGTAACCAGTTATCAGCCAGTCGCAGGCGCTATAAAAGGCGAAGAATCTGGTGAAGGTTTAACTGAAAAGCTATTTAAATATGACACCTATCGCAAGATGTTAGCTGAGTACTTTGAGCAAAGCGAAGAAGAAGCCGCGAAACGTGTTGAAGAGTTTGAAAAGGCCGTTAAGAAACGATTTATTGAAGAGCCGGGGCAAATGCGCCTGCTTATCGTTGTAGATAAGCTGCTCACAGGTTTCGATGCCCCTTCTGCGACCTACCTCTATATCGATAAGAAGATGGCTGATCACAACTTATTCCAAGCGATCTGCCGGGTAAACAGACTAGATGGTGAAGATAAAGACTACGGTTATATCATAGACTACAAAGACTTATTTCGTTCACTTGATAAAGCCATTAAAGATTACACAGCCGAAGCGTTTGATGGCTACGATGCTGACGATGTTAAAGGGCTTTTAAAAGATCGCTTACAAGAATCTCGTGCAGATTTAGACAATGCGCTGGAGGCAGTACGAGCGTTATGTGAACCAGTGAAAGCACCTAGAAATACTAAAGACTTTATCCATTATTTTTGTGGTGAATCGGGTGTTGAACCTAAAGATGAAAGTGAGCGCACTGAAAAAGAAGCACTGCGTTTAACTCTATATCAATCAGTGGCTAAACTGATTCGCGCATACACCAACCTTGCTAATGAAATGGAGCAAGCTGGTTACACCTTTGAAGAAACCGAAAATATTAAGAAAGAGGTCGCGTACTTCGAAAAGGTGCGTGATGAAGTCAAACTCGCCAGCGGTGATTTGCTCGAAATGAAACGTTTTGAGCCTGCGATGCGTCATCTATTGGATATGTATATTCGAGCTGATGACAGTGAGTTACTGATGGATTTTGAAGAGTTAGGCTTGATTGATCTAGTAGTGAACAACAACGGTAAAAGTTTAGAAGATTTACCTGAAGGCTTGCGTAATAATGAAGATGCAATGGCTGAAGCTATTGAGAATAACGTAAGAAAAACTATCGTTGATGAAAACCCTGTAAACCCTAAATACTTCGACAGCATGGCAACGTTGCTCGATGAAATCATTAAGCAGCGAAGAGAACAAGCCATTAGCTATCAGGAATACCTTGAGCAGATCAAAGCTCTAGCCAATAAAGTGGTTAATCCAAGTGAAAATACCGCGCAAAACTACCCTACGTCTGTTGATACGCCAGCCAAACAAGCAATTTATGACAACTTAGGTAATGATGAAGTACTTACTACTAAAATTGATACCGCTGTTCGTTATACCAAGAAAGCTGATTGGCTTGGAGATAGGTTCAAGGAACGTGAGATAGCCAACGCAGTGCGAGAAGAAGCGGCTGGTTATAACATCAATATTGTTGATGTGATGGAGCTAATTAAAGCTCAGAAGGAATACCATTAGTGCGCCATACTAAAAGCAATGCTCAAAGCGTTGAAGTAGTTCGTATTGGCGATATTGATGTAGAGCTAAATCGCAGAGCTATTAAAAACATTCACTTAAGCGTACTACCGCCAAACGGCAAAGTACGCTTGTCTATCCCTAACGATACAAGTGAACAAAAGATCAGGCTGGCTATTGTTAATAAGCTTGCGTGGATTAAGAAACAGCAAGCTGACTTTGCAGGACAAGAACGACAATCAATTCGGGAAATGGTTAATGGTGAATGCCACTACCTATGGGGTAAGAAATACCGCTTAAAGCTTGTTGAGGCAAAAGCCAAATACAGTGTTACTGCAAAGGGAAATGGTAGCTTAGTAATGGCCGTTGCTGGAAATACGTCAAGCGACAATAAGCTCAAACTACTTAACCGTTTCTATCGAGATGAAATGCAACGCTCACTTGAGAATTTATTACCTCAATGGGAAAAAAAACTAGGTGTAAACGCTGGTTCTATCAACATCAAAAAGATGAAAACCAAATGGGGAAGCTGCAATATTCAAGCTAAGCGTATATGGCTTAACCTCGAACTTGCTAAGAAACCTCCAGAGTGCATTGAGTTCATACTTGCTCACGAATTACTTCATTTACTAGAGCGCCACCACAACGATAGATTCCGCTCTCTCATGGACAAGCATATGCCTAACTGGCGTGAACGCAGAGACTTACTTAATAGCTTGCCTCTGGCTTATGAAGATTGGAGTTATTGATTGTCTAAAACGATCATAGATCTCAATAAAGTAAGTGGAAGCATTTTCGCTTCCATTTCATTAGGTCTGGTTTGAAACTTCACCTTGATATTGATGTTATACAGTAAAGAAATAATTTTAGGTAATTCTTGCTGTTTAAAAGCGCCAGAAGGAATAAGAATACAATCAATGTTATTTGCCGATAACATAAGCTCTACTTTATGGCTCAACGTTTGTAACCCAATTTTATCAAGCTCAAAACACTGAGGTAAAAGTCGAACTTGAAGTTGTGGTGATTTGAGCAAATCAAGACAAAAGCGTTTGACGCTTGAGTAAGAAGATTTTTGAGTATTTAAAGTTTTCATGATTCCACCTTTAAAATTAATGACACATTAAATTTATTAGATGAAAAACCAAGTTCGCACAAGTTACAGATACGTATAACACGCTGTTTTAAAAGGATTTAATAAGCATAAAATTATATGCTTATTTTTATATTTATTAATTTACAAAGATTAGAACTACTTGAAATATATGCAGTAATTGATTTAGATATTTTTAGGTTTATTAATAAGTTATCGATATTAATATAAATAATTTGCTAAAAGTTTTTTTCATTTTTTTGAAAAATTAAATTAGCCTTCGAATTTGAAGCAAAAAAAGCGGACCATAAAGATCCGCTTTTCAATTTTGTTCTTAATCTGAATTAACCAACTTAATTAAGATACCCATCTTAATTAAAACGTTAACCCACTTAATTACATGATCACATCACAACTCTTAGTCGCGATATGTCTCTACCGCTGGGCATGAACATACTAAATTACGGTCACCGTATACGTCATCTATTCGTGTAACGGTTGGCCAGAACTTGTCTTTTGCTACTGAAGGCACTGGGAATGCAGCGTAAAAACGGTCGTACGCGCGGTCCCATTCGTTACCTAACACGTCTGCTTGTGTATGCGGTGCAAATACAAGTGGGTTGTTTTCAATTGACCATTCGCCAGAGATTACTTTGTCGATTTCGCCTTTAATTGACACCATTGCTTCGATAAAGCGGTCTATCTCGCCTTTTGACTCAGATTCAGTTGGCTCAATCATTAACGTGCCCGCTACAGGGAACGACATGGTTGGTGAATGGAAGCCGTAATCTTGCAAGCGCTTAGCTACGTCCATTTCGGTAATGCCTGATTGCTCTTTAAGTGGGCGTAGGTCAACAATACATTCGTGCGCAACGCGGTTGTTACGGCCACGGTATAAAATTGGGAAGTGCTGGCTTAACTCGTGCGTTAAGTAGTTAGCGTTCACAATCGCCATTTCAGTGGCTTGTTTTAAGCCCTCTGAGCCCATCATGGTAATGTAAGCCCATGAAATAGGTAAAATAGCGGCTGAGCCGTAAGGCGCTGCTGATACTGCACCGTTGTTAATGTTTGTACCCGGTACGTTAATTACGCTGTGGTTTGGCATAAATGGCGCAAGGTGCGATTTAACACCAATTGGACCTACACCTGGGCCGCCGCCACCGTGCGGAATACAAAACGTTTTGTGCAAGTTTAAGTGCGATACGTCTGAGCCAATAAAGCCTGGGCTTGTTACGCCTACTTGCGCGTTCATGTTTGCGCCGTCCATGTAAACTTGGCCGCCGTGCTCGTGCACAATGTCACAAATTTCGCGAATGGTTTCTTCGTAAACGCCGTGTGTAGATGGGTATGTGATCATAATACACGATAAGTTTTCAGACACTTCTTCGGCTTTCGCTTTTAGGTCGGCCATGTCTACGTTACCGTTTTTATCACAATCAACCACTACAATTTTCATGCTGGCCATTTGCGCAGATGCAGGGTTAGTACCGTGCGCTGAGCTTGGAATTAAACATACGTTACGGTGCGCATCGCCGCGTGACTCGTGGTATTTACGAATAGCAATTAAGCCTGCGTATTCACCTTGTGCGCCAGAGTTCGGCTGTAGTGAAACTGCATCGTACCCCGTAATATTAACTAGCCAGTCGTGCAGCTCGTTAATCATTATTTGGTAACCTTCGGCCTGATCGAGCGGGCAGAATGGGTGCAAGTTTGCAAATTCAGGCCATGTAATTGGGATCATCTCAGCGGTCGCGTTTAGTTTCATGGTACATGAACCTAGCGAGATCATTGAGTGGTTAAGCGCTAGATCTTTGTTTTCTAGGCGCTTAATGTAGCGAAGCATGTCTGTTTCGCTGTGGTAGCTATTAAAGTTTGGATGCGTTAATACTTCGTCATCACGTACTAAACTAGCTGGAATAGAATCGCTACCGTTTGCTTCAATATCGGCTGCAATACTATCTACGCTTAGGCCATGGCCTTCACCTAGTACAATATCAAATAGCTCTGCTACATCGGCGCGTGTGGTGGTTTCTGATACCGAAATAGAGTATTCGCCGTCGTGGTTTGTGGCAAAGTTAACGCCTTTGGCAAGTGCACGCGCTATTACGTCGTCTTTGCTGTCGCTCACTACTGTTAGTGTATCAAACCAGGTGCTGTGTTTAAGTGCTACACCTTTAGCTTTTAGGCCTGCAGCTAAAATATCAGCAAAGCGATGTATACGCTGCGCGATAGTTTTTAAGCCTTGTGGACCGTGGTACACCGCGTAAAACGCGGCCATGTTGGCAAGTAGTACCTGCGCTGTACAAATGTTTGAGTTGGCTTTGTCGCGGCGAATGTGTTGTTCACGCGTTTGCATGGCCATACGTAGTGCGTCGTTACCTAAACGGTCTTTAGATACGCCAATAATACGCCCTGGTAATGAACGTTTGTATGCGTCACGCGTTGCAAAAAATGCAGCGTGTGGTCCGCCGTAACCCATAGGTACACCAAAACGCTGAGCCGAACCAAGTACTACGTCGGCACCTAATTTACCCGGTGCTTTTAATAGTAATAAGCTCATAATGTCGGCAGCAACACAGGCAATGGCCTTTTTGCTTTGTACGCCGGCAATTAGGTCGGTTATATCGACTACTTCACCTGATGTAGTTGGGTATTGGAAAAGTGCGCCAAAAATGTCGTGGTTAACGGCATCTTCTGCTTTACCTACAATTATTTCAAAACCAAACTGCTCAGCACGGGTGCTTACTACGTCGATAGTTTGTGTGTGTACGTCGTCGGCAATAAAAAAGGCATTGGCTTTTTTAGCTTTAGATACGCGTTTTGCAAGGCCCATAGCCTCAGCTGCAGCGGTTGATTCGTCAAGTAACGAGGCACTTGCTAAATCTAGGCCTGTTAAATCTAGGGTCATAGTTTGAAAATTTAATAACGACTCTAAACGCCCTTGCGCAATTTCTGGCTGGTACGGCGTGTACGCAGTATACCAACCTGGGTTTTCTAGTACGTTACGTAAAATTACGTGCGGTACGTGCGTTGGGTGGTAGCCTTGGCCAATGTACGACTTGAAAACTTTATTTTTGCTTGCTACCGATTTTAAGTAGCTTAGTGTTTCAACTTCAGTACGGCTTTCGCCAACTGTTAATGGCTGCGCTAAGCGAATGCTTGCAGGTACAGTTTGGTCGATCAGCTCTTGCACACTTGATACTTCTAAAGCACTTAGCATATCGCTTACTTGTGCTGGGCTTGGCCCAATGTGGCGGCGAATAAAATCTTGCTTTTGCTCTAACTGTTCAAGAGATTTGGCGTTTGACATGCGTCTAGATTCCTATGATCCTAAATACTAACGGGTAATTAGTATTGATTAAAATATGTGATGATTTAATAACGTACTGTGTATGGGAAGTAGGCCGTTAAATCATAAAAGCCCCAAAAACAGTGAATGGGGCTTTTGTCATCTACTTAGAGTATTACTCTTCGTCGATTGTGTTAGCGTAGTCTTCTGCGCTAAGTAGGTTTTCAAGCTCTGACTCGTCAGTTGCTTTAATGCGGAATAACCAGCCGTCACCGTATGGGTCGTTGTTAACCGTTTCTGGTGCGTCTTCTAGCTCTTCGTTAATCGCTACAATTTCGCCGCCAACTGGTGCGTAAATGTCTGATGCAGCTTTAACCGACTCTGCTACTGCACAGTCTTCGCCTGCATCTACTGCATCGCCTACTTCTGGTAGTTCTACAAATACCATGTCGCCAAGCAGCTCTTGCGCATGCTCAGAAATACCCACAGTAAATGTACCGTCACCTTCGTTGCGAACCCACTCGTGAGAAGAGGCATATTTTAAATCGCTAGGGATATTGCTCATTATTTTGTTCCTTTGGTTTATATTGGGAGGATACCAATCACAATAATTATTGTGATTGGTATAACCAAATTTTTAAATGATTGATTTGCCGTTACGTACAAAGCTAGGCTTTACTACTTTAACGTTAACTAATTTTTTGCGCATTTCTACTTGGGCTGTATCCCCTGTTGAACGCGGTACACGTGCAAGAGCTACACTAAAACCAAGTGTTGGTGAGAAAGTACCTGAGGTAATTACCCCTTCTCCACCTTCAACAATTACTTTTGAGCCGCTACGCAATACGCCTTTTTCTTCAAGCACTAAACCAACAAGTTTATGGGTGCTTTTTTCGGCGCGTTGCTTAACAAGTACGTCACGACCAATAAAGTCACGATCTTCTGGTTCCCATGCAATAGTCCATGCCATGTTAGCTGCAAGTGGCGATACGCTTTCGTCCATATCTAGGCCGTAAAGGTTCATACCTGCTTCTAAACGTAGCGTGTCACGTGCACCTAAACCGGCTGGCGCTACACCTGCATCTAGCAGTTGTTGCCATAAATCGGCTGCTTGCTCGTTCGGTACTACAATTTCGTAACCGTCTTCGCCAGTATAACCCGTTGTGGCAATAAATAAATCACCCACTTGTACGCCAAAAAATGGCTTCATGCCTTCAACGGCTGCTTGTTGCTCAGGATTTAAAAGTGTGGCTGTTTTTGCTTTTGCGTTAGGGCCTTGTACTGCAATCATTGCAAACTCTGGGCGCTCAGTTACGGTTACTGTAAAGTCGGCCGATACTTTAGCTAAGTGAGCTAAATCTTTTTCGCGGGTGGCAGAATTTACCACTAAGCGATAAAACGTTTCGCTAAAGTAGTAAATAATTAAATCGTCGATTACGCCGCCTTGCTCGTTAAGCATGCCCGTGTAAAGCGCTTTACCTGGTACGGTTAATTTTGCTACGTCGTTTGCTACTAACTTGCGTAAAAATGCTTTTGCTTGTTCGCCTTCAATATCAACAATGGTCATGTGTGATACGTCAAACATACCTGCATCGGTACGCACTGCATTGTGTTCTTCTATTTGTGAGCCGTAGTTGATTGGCATTTCCCAGCCATGAAAATCAACCATTTTTGCGCCTGCTTCAAGGTGCTTAGCATGTAGTACAGTTTTAGAAGTCATAACATTCCTTCACTTTTAAATTAACCCTGTGCGGGCGTGGCTTAAATAGATTTAACTAAACAGGCAAACACGGTTATGTTTACCGGTTATTTTATGTATTAGGCAGCTTCGTTTTGCATTAGGGCAAAACCTTGTGCTTGTAAGTGCTGTTGCCATTTTTGTAGTTCTTGTTGCTTGGCTACTAACACAAAGTGCTGTTCGTCGTTTTTATCTATGGCGGTAATAAATACTTCGCCGCTTTGCGCGCCATAGCATAGTTGTGGGTTTGATAAACGCAGACCTGGCGTTAATTTAAACGCGCTAATTAAGGTATCAAATGCGTTTGCTCCACACAGCACAAGAGTTGCAAGGTCGCTACGTAGTACATAATCAATATCAAAACGAAGTTGCTGCTCGTTTATCAGTGCTTGTAATTGCAAGCTTGCGCTGTGCGGTAATACAAATCTAAATGCGGTTTCGCTAAAGTAATAAACGGCAAAGCTGTAATCAGAATTTAAATCACCATCTAGCGTGCCTTTTAGGCCTAAGCCGCTGGCTGTAAGCTTTGTGAGATCTAACCCTAAAATAGTGCTTAAAAATACACTGGTTTCACTGCCACTAAAATCCATTACAACGAGGTTGTTATTTGCTTGCACGGCATTGGTAACTGCACTTGCAGCATTGCTGTNGGCGGGCAAACATTATTGGGTTAAAAGTCATAACAAACACCTGTGTATTTTTGATACCAAAAGTATATTGCGCCACTGTGACAACAACAAATTGTAATTATTTATCAATTGATAAATAATACTTATATATGTAGCTATATAAATTGTAATTTTAAATATGAAAAACATATCAACCGACAGTTTGCGTACCTTTGTAATGGTTGTTGAGGTAGGTGGATTTGCAAAAGCCGGCGACCTACTGGGGTTATCGCAACCTGCGGTAAGCTTGCAAATTAAACGCCTTGAAGATTTACTCGGTTATAAATTATTTAAAAAGCAGGGCCAGCGCCAAGTGCTTAATCAGTACGGTGAGCTACTTTTGCCTATGGCAAAACAAATGATGCAGTATAACGATGCTATTTTGCAGCAGTTCACCTCAGAGAGCATAACCGGTAAAGTGCGCTTGGGTATTCCTAGCGAATTTGCAGCACGTATTTTGCCCTCTATTATTGGTGATTTTGTCTCGCTTTATCCTGAGGTATCGCTGGAGGTTAAATCGCGTTTAAGTAAACATTTGCTGTCGGCCTCAAGGCAAGATCAATTTGATCTTGTTTTAGCGCTTAACGAGCGCCTCAATTCAGACAAGTTCCCTATTTTTATGCAAGACGAGCTAGTATGGGTGGGCGACCTAGCACAGGCAAAAAATGAGGTAGTAACCTTAGTCACCGCGCCCGAGGGCTGTATTTATAGGCGCCGCGCTACAGATGCACTTAAAAGTGCCAATATAAAATACCGTATTGTTTACAGCAATGCCGATTTAACCGGCCTTATTGCCGCTTTAAAAGAAGGCTTAGGTATTACTGTACTGGCTAAAAGTACGGTGCCAAGCGATCTTAATTTTCAGGCACAAAGTAAATATTTACCAGCTCTTGGTAGCATAGGTATTAGCTTAATAAAAAGCGGTGGGGAGTCGGAGCATGCAGTAGACAAACTCGCTGAGTTTATCGCATTACGTTTAGGCTATTAGTGCGCGTTGGCGATTTGCTTAACCTGTAAAATTACCAACTACGCTACATAAAAAACGCCGAGGTTAAAATAACCTCGGCGTTTTGTAAGCTAAATTTGGCGCTAACTAAATCCCTTATTTAAACGATTAAATAACGAATTTTGTCTATCGACACGCTTAGCTGCCTAAAAATAAATATATTAATTAAGCAACTGGATATTAGTTATTTACGTTACGTTGGCGTAGCACTTCAAATAAACAAATACCGGTGGCTACCGATACATTTAAGCTAGAAACACTTCCTGCCATCGGAATTTTAACTAACACGTCGCAATGCTCACGCGTCAAACGGCGCATGCCCTCGCCCTCTGCTCCCATTACTATTGCCATTGGCCCAGTAAGGTTTGCATCAAACACGTGGGTGTCTGTTTCGCCAGCGGTGCCAACAACCCATACGCCTGCATCTTTAATTTCGCGAAGCGTACGCGCTAGGTTTGTTACCTGAATAAGCGGTACGGTTTCGGCTGCGCCACAGGCTACTTTTCGTGCTGTGCCGTTAAGCTTGGCCGACTTATCTTTAGGTACAATTATAGCGTGTACACCTGCTGCATCTGCGCTACGTAGGCAGGCACCTAAATTATGCGGATCGGTTATGCCATCAAGTACTAATAAAAACGGCGTGTCTTCGCGAGCAATGATCTCATCTAAATCTTTTTCGTTGTAAACACGCGCAGCTTTTACATTGGCAATAATGCCTTGGTGCTGCTCATCGTTTGCTTTGTTATCTAGCGCTTTTCGCTGCATAAATTGTACAGAAATACCAAATTTACGTGCTTCATTAATAATCGGGGATAAGCGCTTATCATCACGACCTTTTAGGGCATAAATTTCTAAAAAACGCTCTGGCTCTTTTGCTAAAATTGCTTCAACAGAGTGAAAGCCAAAAATTAATTCATTACTCACGTATTGTTTGCTCCTGGGCTATTACGTTTACGGGCATTTTTGCCTGGTCTTTTAGGCTTTTTAACTGCCTTTTTTTTCGGTTTTTTCTTAGCGGTGGTTTCAGCGGCTTTTTTACCGGCTGGCTTTGCGCCAGACTTACCCGCTGGTTTGCCTTTGCTTTTACTGGCTGGTTTTTTACCAGCTTTAGGTTTTTCATCGCCTGATGTGTTTTTTCCAGGGATTTTACCCGCTTTAAGCTGCGATCTTACACTTGCTGGTGCATGGCTTGATTTACCGCGCCCTGCTCCTTTAGCTGAGCCACGGCGACGCGCGTATCTATCTTGAGCTACATCACCACTGAGCGTTAAATTTATACGGCGCTCATCTAAACTTACCGAAGCAACTTGTACCGTTACTTTATCGCCAAGGCGGTAAACGGTATGTGTATGCTCGCCAATTAGGGTGTGTTTTGCACCATCATGATGGAAGTATTCATCACCTAAATTAGTAACATGGATCAGGCCATCAATTTGTAAGTCGTCTAGGCGTATAAATAAGCCAAAGTTAGTAACGGATGAAATAACCCCGTTAAACTCATCACCCACGTGGTCTTGCATAAACTCACATTTAAGCCAGTCGGCAACTTCACGCGTTGCGTCGTCTGCGCGGCGCTCGGTGGTTGAACACTGCTCACCTAGTTGGTCTACTTCATCATCGGTGTACGCGTATGCGCCCGATGTTTGCTGACCTTGTGCTTTTATTACCGCTTTAATTGCACGGTGTACCACTAAATCAGGGTAACGGCGAATCGGTGAGGTAAAGTGTGCGTACGCAGGCAGCGCTAAGCCAAAGTGGCCTATATTGTCTGGCTGATAAACCGCTTGCTTCATTGAACGAAGCAGCATGGTTTGAATAAGCTCGGCCTCTGGGCGGTCGCCTAAACGGGCTAACACTTGGGTAATTTCTTTCGGTGTAGGCTCATCGCTTAATGTGCTTTGAATGCCAAGCTCACTTAAAAACTGAGTAAAGTTACCTAGTTTTTCTTGATCTGGCTCATCGTGCACACGGTAAAGCGCGCTGGCTTCGTGTTTTTCTAATAATTTAGCCGCCGATACGTTGGCTAAAATCATACATTCTTCAATCAGTTTGTGCGCGTCGTTACGAACAACCGGCACAATTGATTCTATTTTACGGTGTGCGTTAAATACAAAACGCGTTTCGAGCGTTTCAAACTCAATAGCACCACGGGTTTGGCGCGCCGATTTAAGCGCCATATACATTTGCTGTAAGTCAGTTAAATGTGGCACAACGGGTGCGTATTCTTCGCGTAGTTTTTCATCGCCTTGTAAAATGGCATTTACTTTGGTGTAGGTTAAACGCGCATGTGAGTTCATCACCGCTTCGTAAAACTTATAACCCGAAAGCTTACCTGCGTCTGATACCGTCATTTCGGCAACCATACAAAGGCGGTCTACTTTAGGGTTAAGCGAACATAAACCGTTCGACAACACTTTTGGCAGCATTGGAATTACTTGCTCAGGAAAATACACTGAGTTACCGCGAGCAATCGCTTCTTTATTTAGCGGCGTGTTCATACCTACATAATGCGATACATCGGCAATGGCTACCCATAAGCGCCAGCCGCCAGATTTTTTACGCTCACAATATACGGCATCATCAAAGTCGCGGGCGTCTTCACCATCTATTGTGACCAGTGGCAGGTCGCGTAAATCTACACGGCCTTGTTTGTCGGCTTCATCAACAAACTCACCTAAATGAGCAACTTGTTCTTCCACTTCTTCTGGCCAAACATGAGGAATATCGTGATTGCGCAGTGCCACCTCTATTTCCATACCTGGCGCTAAATGCTCGCCCAGTACGTCAATAATTTTACCTACCGCGTTCATGTTACGGCTAGGATTTTGAGTGATTTGCACTTGCACCATTTGGTTATGGCGTGCGCCGTTTTCGCTGCCTGGCAGAATAATAATATCTTGGGTAATACGTGGGTCTTCGGCTACAACAACTGCAATACCATGCTCAACAAAGTAACGCCCTACAATAGGTGCGCGCTCGTTGGTAAGTACTTTAATTATGCGGGCATCACATTTTGAGCCTGAGCCACGTTTTGTGCCTTTAGCAAGTACGATGTCGCCGTGCAGCACCATGTTCATTTGATGCTTGGCTATAAACCAATCTTTGCTCTCGCCTTCAACTTCTAAAAAGCCAAAACCGTCTCTGTGGCCAATTACTTTGCCTTTGGTTAAACCGGCTTCGTCAATTAGGGCGTAACATTTAAACTTATTAAAATACAATTGGCCATCGCGCTCCATGGCACGAAGGCGGCGCTTAAATGCAATTTGGCGTTCGGTATCGTTTACAGCTAATTCATCACAAAGTTGCGTGAAGTTAGCAGGTTTTGAACGCTCTTGAAGGTGAGTAAGTATAAACTCACGACTAGGGACTGGGTTTTCGTACTTTTCTTGTTCTCGGCTGAGATTTGGATCTTGGTTTGACATTCACTATCTTGTTAGTTGGTTATGTAGGTATTTTAACCCATATACGTAAAATGAGACAGGTAAAAGCGTATGAAACTTTTAATAAACCGCTTTAATAAGTAAAACATACGCTTAATGGCCTTAATCATCACTTAATATAAGCGTGATTATAACCAGCCTTTTTGCTTTGCAATACGCGCTGCATCTACGCGGTTAGTGGCATTGAGTTTTGCGATAGCATCGGATAAATAATTACGTGTTGTGCCTTCGCTTATAAACAGCTGTTTGGCTATCTCGCTTGTTTTTAAGCCATCGCTTGCAAGCTTAAGTGCTTTGCGCTCTTTATCGGTGAGCGGGTCGGCGTCATCAAGCGCGTTAATGGCAAGCTCTGGGTCTATAACCTTTTGCCCTTGCATTACTTTTTTAAGTGCATTGATAAGCTCATCACTTGGTGCTTCTTTTAAAATGAAACCTTTAACGCCTAGGGCGAGCGAGCGCCTAATATAACCAGCTCGCGAAAACGTGGTCATAATAACCATTTTAATGGTTGGGAACGTGGCCGCTATTTGCTCACTTAGCTCTATACCGCTCATGTGTGGCATTTCAATATCGGTTAAAATTATGTCTGGCAATGCCTCATCGGCCAGTGCTTTTATTGCATTAAGGGCATCTTGGCCGTTACTGGCCTGGCCTATCACTTCAATATTAAAATCAAGGCTTAACAATGCCCCTACAGCGTCGCGCACGAGTGCTTGATCTTCCACTAAATATACTTTGATCATTGTTAATCCTTAGCTGAAATTGGCAGCATTACGTTTAAAGTAAACTTCTCGCCACAGGTAAACGCGGCATGGCCATTAAGTTGCTCTGCACGCTCTTTAATACCATTTAAACCGTTGCCTGCGTTTAACGTGCTGCAAGGTGCGTTATCAACCACACTTATATGCAGCTGATGCTGTGTTTGCTCTATATTTATTTCGGCGTTTTTATTACTGCTATGGCGTAATAAATTAGTTACCGCTTCTTTAATTATAAGCCCTGCGATCCCTTCTACTTTAGGGGGTAAGGTATTTAATACAACATTAAAGTTAACGTTAAACTCTTGCTCTATTAGCCTTTGTTTAAGCTGGGCTATTTGGCTTATTAAATTAAGTTGTTTTAAATCGCTTACGGCGTTTCTTACATCGCTAAGTAACTGCCTTGCCAGATCTGCTACTTGTGCTATTTCGTTATTGGCTTGGTCGTAGCGCTCTCCTTGATTTAGCTTATTAGCAAGCTCAGCTTTTAAAGCAATAGATGATAGTGAGTGGCCTAAAATATCGTGTAGGTCGCGCGCTATACGTTCGCGCTCAGCAATAGCAGCTAATTGCTCTAATTGGTTAGCGCTTTCTTGTTCGCGCTTTTTATGCAGGCGCTCTTTTTGGGTTGCAATGCCAAAAGCCAGCAGCGCTCCTGATATTAATAAAGTGCCGGCTAAAAAGTATTTTATGTTTGCTATATCTGCCAAATAGGCGCTTAACGCCACCGTAAATATAAGGCTAAAAACGGCATATAATCTGCTTTTTTTAGCGTATGACTCACCAGCTATAAACGCGATAAAACCAAATAATGTAGAGGTACCTGTGGTATAAAATGTAGCGCTAAAACACACCACTAACATAATAACAAACAGCGTTGTTATACGCTTTGTTTCACAGTGCATGGCTTTTATGTAAAGCAAAATAAATACAATATAAAACGCCACGCTCATTACAATGGTATTGACTGGCAAGTTAGATAGATTAAAAAGAGTCGGAAGCAAATAAAACCCAGTAAAAATTAAAGGTGCGTATTCCCAAAACTTTTTATTACTGGGCTTTGAAAGCGTATTTGTTGTACTCATGCCAGTGCCCCTAGTTCATTGTTATTGTTTATAACATTATTTTTATTAATAAATATAAATAACACAAAAATACTAATGAGTATAAAGTAATCATTTATTGAAACACTAAAGCTAAGTGATTCTAAAAACTCGCTAATAGCGAGACTTATTAAAATTAACGTATTCATAGCCACCTCCCATTAAGATAAGTTAACTATGCCAAAACCAAAAAATTATAAGAGTGTGAAATGTCATTAACTTTGCTGACATTTGTCATGTTTTAAAAATTTCATCCTGTGAGTTCGCACCCAGTGATAAGATAATAAAAAAGGAGTTCTCATTTAAATGCAGCCACAACAGCAAAGCCTGATTTACTTACATATTGCCGTGTTACTTTTTGGGGGCACCGCCCTTTTTGCAAAGTTAATAGGGTTAAATGCAATTGATATTACGGTGTATCGTACCGCTATTGCTGGCATGGCAATTTTGGCTATGCTGTATTTTCAAAAAAAACAAATTAAGTTAAACAAACCAAAAGATTACCTCATTGCGTTATTTTTAGGTGTGGCAGTAGGCATGCATTGGGTTACTTACTTTGCAGGCATGCAAATGGCGGGCGTAACTGTGGGTATGCTGGCTTTTTTTAGCTACCCAGTAATGACGGTGTTTTTAGAGCCCTTGTTTAATAAAAGCAGGCCCCAAGCAAAAGATATTATAAGCGCAGCTGTGGTTGTATTTGGTATATATTTACTCGTACCCAGCGCAAATTTAGGCGACGATGTAACCTTAGGGGTTATCATGGGTGTGGTTTCGGCTTTGTTTTTTTCGATTAGAAATATTACCCATAAGCGCTTTTTTAGCCAGTATGGCGGCCCACAAACCATGTTTTATCAAACCTTAGTGGCAAGTGTTATGCTTTGCGCATTTATTAAGGTCCCTGTGTATGAGGTGAGTAACCACGACCTTATTTTAATTGCTGTGGCGGG
>NZ_AUTO01000058.1:0-3037 GCF_000498055.1 Pseudoalteromonas sp. TB51 | reverse complement strand
CGTGTATGGCAGGCCAATATTAAAAAAAGCATTTTAGTTCATGTGCCTATCACCAATGGCGAAGTGCAAGAAACTGGCGATTTTGAACTTGATGGCGTGACCTTTGCTGCCTCCGAGGTAAAGCTTGAGTTTTTAAAACCCGCCGATGGTGAAGGGGCGTTATTCCCAACAGGCAATGTAGTAGATGACTTAGAAGTACCAGGTGTTGGTACTTTAAAAGCCACCATGATAAACGCGGGTATTCCTACTGTATTTATTAATGCCGCGGATATTGGCTATAGTGGCACTGAGCTGCAAAGCGATATTAATAACGATACTGACGCACTTAAAAAGCTTGAAACTATTCGTGCCTATGGCGCAGTCAAAATGGGGTTAATAGCTAATATTAATGAAGCGCAAACACGCCAACACACACCAAAAGTAGCCTTTGTGGCAGCGCCATTAGATTATAACGCGTCAAGTGGTAAGTTTATTGAAGCTACAACAATTGATTTATTAGTACGTGCTATGTCTATGGGCAAGCTTCATCACGCTATGATGGGCACAGCTGCAGTCGCTATTGGCGCAGCCNGCCGCTGCAATTGAAGGTACGCTTGTTAATGTGGCCGCAGGTGGCGGGACATTAAACGAAGTTAACTTTGGCCACCCCTCTGGCACGCTAAAAGTAGGCGCAGAAGCTAAAAAAATAGCTGGAGATTGGCAAGTAACAAAAGCAAGTATGAGCCGCAGTGCTCGTGTGCTTATGGAGGGCGTAGTTAGGGCTTTGCAGTAAGCTGATTTTAACGTTTTATATTGAGTCATTAACGGCGCATATTGCTCGTTAATGACTGTTAAACGTTTAGTTTTAATACACAGCTAAATAAACATTCTGTTTATATATTTCATTTCAAAACACCACCTAACCTCATCCTTTTTTCATTATATTAGCCTTGGCGGGCGTTTTTTTTAGCGTATCTGTCGCAATTACTTGAAGAATATTATTAACAAACTAAATTAAATGTAATATTCACTTAATATTGTGGATATATGGTACGCCAGAGCGATGCTTCTTAATGGTTTTAACATATCTTATTGAAAAATAGTAAAGCCTATGAAGAAGCGTCGTTTATATTTAGGTAAAAACTTATACTTATAGCGCATAAAAATGTAGCAAAAACTCATTGCTTAATGTTACTTTAATTAATAAGTAACAAAGGTTGTTATTGTGTGTCTGTTTATGTTTTTTTGTAAACTTTCACGCGTATATTTTATAAAATAATTTCTGATACTCATTGCAGGCTATCAAGGAGAAATAAATGGCACAGCGTATGAATAAAATTACCCCAATTGCAGCATCTGTTGCACTTACCCTAGGTTTAGCGGGTTGTGGTTCAGACAACGACAGAAACACTTACGTTCCTCCAGTTGAATCTGTTACTTCATCTGATGAGGCTCAATTTAACGTAGAAATAACAGGTAAAGCTGTTAAAGGAGCCATGAAAGGTGCCGTAGTTAGTGTGATGACACTTGATGAAACAGGGCAAAGTGTTCCAGTTGCATTTAGATTAGAAGCATCAGCAGAAGCTGAAACGTTTACCGGCGAAGCAACTTCTCAAGATGCGGCAGATGCGGNAAGCTAGTAAAGTAGCAGGTAACCCAGATGCGCTAGTAACCGGCGATAATGGTAGCTACAGCATTTACCTTGAAGATGACTTTACAGGCCCTGTATATATTACAGTGACTACTGCTGAAGAAGGCGATGATAGCTTCTTACGTTGTGATGCTTACGTTGGTTGTGGAACTTACGATGATGCGCCAGAAGCAGATGACGTAAACGATGGCGATACTAACATTGAGTTTGGTGAATGGTACAAAGCCGACTTAGAGCTTTCTGTTGTTAAATATGTTACTCCAGCAGAAGCTGACACATCAGGTGCAAGCGGCGCAGCAGGCGATGCAAACGTAGCACGTTCGTTTAAAGCGAATGTAACTTTTTTAACTACATTGGTTGCTCAAGCCCTACTTGAAGCCGAAGGTGAAGTTGACGCTGATGCTATTGCATCGACAAGCTTAAACACAGTGATTCAAGTTTTAGGACCAGATGCAGCGGTATTATTATCAACGCTTATTGGTGACTTATCAAACGGTGGTGCAGTAGATTTAAGTGATGTAGACGGTGAAGAAAGTCTTACGCAAGGCGTGTTGATGATTGCGCAGTTGTCATCTTCGGTTCAAGGCTTACCATCAATCTCTGATGCTATAGCAAGCATTAAAGCCGGTGTTGCAGCAGGCACTTTAAGTACAACTGATATTGCAGCAACATTACAAACAGCCGTTTCTAGTACTGCAAGCGTGTTTGTAGCTATTGCAACGGGTGATGAAGATGCAATTAAAACTGCATTAGAAGCAGCCTACTTAGCAAATAACCCTAATGCATCAGCTGCTGAGATTAATGCATTTGCAGAAAATTCTGCGGGTATTGCAGCTAAAGCAAAAGAAGCAAAAGACAACGCAGTTAAAAACGGTGCGGCAACCGATTCAGAGCTGGCAGAACTTGCAGGTACTGTGCAAGAAGCTCTAGAAGAGCTGGGTTGTTCTGGCGATGAGTGTGTTGCAGGCGATGACTTTTTTGCAGATTTAGCAGTTGCGTTATCAGCGCAAATTGATGCATCTTCTACTGAACTTTCTGCTCTTCAAACATCTATAGATACTGCTGAAGAAATGCTTGCTGATGTTGAAGAAATGGGTGATGCTGTAACTGACGCAGCTACTGCAATTGAATTTGTTGCGGCTGTAGCTGCACTTGAAAATGAAGCTGAAGCAGCGGATTTAGCAACGGCAACAAACAAGGTTTATGTGCAAGCACAAGGCTATGTTAGCACAGCGACTCTATTAGTAGCTCAAAGCTCTGACTACCAAGGCATACTAGATACTGCAATTGATTTACAAGACGCTGCTTTAGAAGAAGTAGAAAACGTAAGCACATACGATTTAGCACTTGCGCAGTTAGTACTTGATGCAGAAGCCGCTATTACTGAGTATGAGATTGAAGTAGAAG
>NZ_AUTO01000057.1:0-6428 GCF_000498055.1 Pseudoalteromonas sp. TB51 | reverse complement strand
TTTAACCAGCTCATCCGCCGTTTCTTTCATGTTTACAAACACAAGTACCTGTTGCCAGTTCTTTTTACCAATCAGCTCAGAAAGCAGCTCTTGCTTACGACGCTCTTCAACTGGGTACACAACATGCTGTACCGTACTTGCAGTACTATTAGTTTGATCTACGCGAACAATTTCAGGCTGTTTTAATACTTTTGCTGCAAACTGCTTAATAGCCGCTGGAAAAGTGGCTGAGAAAAGTAAAATTTGGCGCTGCTCGTCACAACTTTTAATAACACTTTGCATATCTTCAATAAACCCCATATCAAGCATACGGTCGGCTTCATCAAGTACTAAGTGTTTAACGCTTGCTAGGCTTAAATTACCTAAACGAATATGATCAAGTAAACGCCCTGGGGTTGCAACTACAACATCTACGCCGTCTTTAAGAGCATTTGCTTGGCCTGCGGTATTAACACCGCCAAATAGGCTCACTACTTTTAAAGCGGTATGTTTTGCATAGGCTTTAAAGTTATTTGCTATTTGCTCTGCAAGCTCACGAGTTGGCGCAAGCACTAACGCGTGCGGAGCATTGCTTGTGCTTAGCTCAGATTCAGTTAATTTTTGGATGATAGGTAAAGCAAACGCAGCCGTTTTACCTGTGCCTGTTTGGGCACTTGCTAAAACGTCTTTACCTTTACGAACAGCCGGAATAGCTGAACGCTGAATGGGCGTAAGGGTGTGGTAATTAAGTTCGTCTAACGCCTGAATAAGTTCAGGGGAAAAACTAAAAGATTTAAAATTCATGCTGTATAACCTGCGGCCACATTTATCAAGGGTCGCAAATTATACAGCAAAAACACGTCAACAGTTAGTGATTAGTGTTTATAAACTTGATTAATCTTGCTTATACCGTTTAAAAATAAGAGATGTATTAATCCCACCAAATGCAAAGTTATTACTCATGACATAATCGGTGTTAATTTCTCGCCCTTGTGTCTTAATATAATCAAGCTCAGCGCAATCATTATCTATATCGGTTAAATTTATTGTAGGTGCAAACCAATTATCGCTCATCATATTAATAGTAGCCCATGCTTCTATTGCACCACACGCCCCTAAAGTATGCCCTAAATAGCTTTTTAAAGAACTAATAGGTTTAACTCCCAGCGCATTAAAAGTAGCATGAGACTCAGCAATATCACCTCTATCGGTTGAGGTACCATGCGCATTGACATAACCTACTTTATCAGGTGATAAATTGGCATCTTGCAATGCCATTTCAATGGCTATTTGCATGGTATCTGAAGATGGTTGAGTAACATGTTGTCCATCAGAGTTACAGCCAAAACCGACAACCTCAGCCAATATATTTGCCCCTCTAGCTTTAGCATGCTCATACTCTTCAAGTATTAAAGTACCGGCACCTTCTCCTATAACCAAGCCATCACGGCTTTTATCAAATGGGCGAGGCGTATTTTTAGGGGTGTCATTTTTAATACTTGTAGCATACAGCGTATCAAATACAGCTGCTTCGGTAATACAAAGCTCTTCTGCCCCCCCTGCTACCATTACTTTTTGACGACCAAACTTAATTGCCTCATAGGCGTAGCCAATACCCTGCGAGCCAGACGTACATGCCGAACTTGTGGTGATCACTCGTCCTTTTAAGCCAAAAAAAACGCCTACATTTACTGGCGCTGTATGTGCCATCATTTGAATATAGCTTGTAGCTGTGACTCCAGACATTGAGCCACTTTCCAACATATTTGCAAATGCGAGAAGCGGCGGTGTTGAGCCGGTGGATGAGCCATATGCTACACCGGTAGAGCCATCTGTAAGACTTTTATGTTCAAGTAAATCAGCTTGCTCAAGCGCACGCTCAGTTGCACGTGTGGACATAAGTGCCACTCGCCCCATTGAGCGTATTTGCTTACGTTTATAATGGTTAGGTTTTTCAAAATGGGTGACAGGGGCAGCTAAGCGTGTATTAAGCCCATCAGCTTTATCCCATTCACGCATTGTTACAACTGCATTTTCACCTTTAATCAAGGCGCTTTTAAATTCATCCCAATCATCGCCCAATGCGGTTATAACCGACATCCCTGTAACAACAACACGTTTCATTAAACCATCCCGCCGTTAACCGAAATAACTTGGCGAGTGATGTAAGCAGCATCATCAGACATTAAAAATGCAACTGTACCAGCCACTTCGTTCACTGTTCCCATACGTTTAAGTGGAATCATTTTCATCATTTCAGCAACCGGAAGCTCATCCGTCATTGCTGTTTCAATTAAACCAGGCGCTACACAATTTACAGTAATTTTTCGCTTAGCTAGTTCCAGCGATAGGGCTTTGGTAGCGCCAATAATACCTGCTTTCGCTGCGCTGTAATTTACTTGCCCTCTGTTGCCCGCAATACCCGACACTGAAGCCATAGTAATAATGCGCCCACCTTTACGAGTTTGTACCATGGGCATAACTGTTGGGTGCACAACATTATAAAAGCCATCTAACCCAGTTCTAATTACGCTATCCCAATCATCGCCCTGCATTGCCGGAAAAGCCATATCGTTGGTAATGCCCGCATTACACACCACACCATAGTAAGCACCATTGTTTGTAATATCTTGCTCAATTTGTTGCTTTGCCGCTGCTCTATCGCATACGTCAAATTGTAGTAGTGTAGTGCTTTGTCCAAGTGCGTGTATTTCTGCACATGTTTGCTGAGCTTGCTCTAAACCAGTTCTGCAATGAACAGTAATGTCATAGCCTTGAGCTGCAAGTTTAAGTGCAATAGCCTTACCTATACCCCGGCTAGAGCCGGTCACTAAAATTCTTTTATTCATTGGTTTTCTCTTATAAATTCCAGCGGGTCTTCTGGCTGAAATACATTTATTTTTGCATCACACAGTATTTTTTTATTTTCACTTATTTGGCATTCAAACACACTTAAACCAGATTCTTCTTGGTAAAGCTTGTGAACATAAATAGTTAAGGTGCTGTTTTTATAAAACATAGCCTGATGTGTTTTATATTTTCGCGTGCCGATCAAAAAGCCAATTTTAACCGCTTCATTAATATCGTTAGCTAATGCTCCAGCATAGGCAGCTATAGACTGGGCCATATATTCAACACCGATATAACTTGGCACTCCCTCAATTTGCTCATTATAAAAAGGGCTTTGGGGTGTAATAGTCACAGAGCAGGTTGCACTTTCATCGCTGTATTCAACTAACTGATCTATTAAGATCATAGGAGCATCGTGGGGTACAACCTGCTCTATAGAATAATTATTCATTATGAGTACCTAAAATCAAACTAGCATTATTACCACCAAACGCAAATGAGTTACATAGACAGTAATTTAATTTAACCGTGCTAGCTTGCTCAATAACGTTAACATCTGCCAGCTTATTTCTGTGTGTGCATTTATTAAAAGGCAAAGTAATATTTCCTCTCCCTCTGAGCAACAGCCAACAAATACCTGCTTCAATTGCACCAGCTGCACCTAAAGTGTGCCCAGTTAAGTACTTACTGGAGCTCAGCGGTGTATTGTTGCCAAACACACTATTAATTGCAAGGGCTTCCATTTCGTCATTTTTAATTGTTGCTGTGCCGTGTGCATTTATATAGTCAATATCACTAGGTAATAAGTCAGCAACGGCCAGAGCTGCTTTCATTGCCGATTTTGCACCATTACCGCTAGGGTCTGGCGCCGAAATGTGATGAGCATCAGAGCTTTCACCACCACCTAAAAACATGACGCCATTTTCTAACGGTGCTTCTTTACTCATGACAAATAACGCAGCACCCTCACCAATATTAATACCATCTCTGTCATCGCAAAAAGGCTTACACATTCCAGTGCTCATTGATGCCAAGGCATTAAATCCATTAATGGTAAGTTTGCAAAGGCTGTCTACGCCACCACAAATTACAACGTCTGCTAAGTCAGCAGTTATTAAAGCTTTTGCGCTAATGAGAGCTTTAGCACTTGAGGTACATGCCGTTGAAATACTATAACAAGGACCTAACGCCCCTACTTTTTCGGCTATGTAATGCGAAGGAGTAGCAAGTTCTTGATCAGCATATAAAAAGTCAATTGGCCACACACCTGAACTGTCGTGTTCAGCTCGAGCTTGTTCGCCATCATGCACCCCAGATGTACTTGTACCTACCACAACAGCAATTCGTGATTTATCAATATGTGAAAAGCGCTTAAGTGTTGGGGATATTTGCTCAAGGGCTATATCAATTAGCGTATCAATACGGTGCTTTTGATTTAGAGGAACGCAGTCCACGTGCCCAACATAAAATGGCAAACCCTCTGTGCTTAAATCTTTTGTCTTTAAAAGCTGTGGGGCTTCATTATTTTGTAAGTTATTTAGGCTAATAATTGTATCTTCAACGCCTTTGCCCATTGCACTTACAATGCCTAAATCATTTAACCAAAAAGTCACTAGTTTACCTTCTCAAATGTAATTTGATAATGTCGCTCACTATTATTTAGTACTGTTTTATTATCGCTATAATTTATTGTAATAATCGAGCGGTTATTTTTTACTACACGCCTTTGTGTGGCTATCTGCTTTATAATCGCCCCAGATATTTTCTCATTAAGAAATAATACAGGCCAATGCACTAAGGCAATATCTGCCAATATATAAGCTGGGTCTAAATCAACACCGACTATCATTTTAGTAACATTAGGTGGTTGGTTATTTAGTTTCTCAAGCTTTAAAATAGGTAAGCCTTGTGTAGTCATTAACAATAAGTTGATAGTACCCTGCTTGTTTATTTCTAATTGTGCTAATAATGTATGCTCTTTCTCATTGTTTTGAATATATAAAACATGCTGCCAATTTTGATCAAACATTTGTACAGGCACATGCGAAATATCAAGTGTAGTGGCTGCAGAAATATCAATACGCTCACTGCTTTTATATGTGCTACTACATGCTGTTATGCAAACACACACTAAAGCTATAAAAGTACATTTTAAAAAGTGTCTGATATGAGCCTCAATAACTGGGATTAATTTTGACATAGCTGCGCTAATACATTTAGACGACGCTCACTTTGAGCAACAAATGGATTATTTTTATCCCATGCGTAACCCGCTAAAATAGCACTGATCATTTCACGAACCTGCGAGTTTTGCTCTGAATAAAAAATAACGTCTTGAAATCGGGTATCGTACCAACCTTTAACAAAGGTTTTAAAACAATCAACTCCTGCCTGCAATGGCTCGGCGTAACATTCCTCAAAATCAATCACTTCTCCATTTAAATAATCATCAATAAAGGGGGCTATTAAGTGTGCAGACTTTAAAGCAATAGTCACCCCAGATGAAAACACCGGATCTAAAAATTCACCCGCATTGCCTAGTAAAACAAAATGTTTTCCATGTAGCGTACATACATTAGCAGAGTAACCACTAATGCTACGCGCCTGTGTTATAGGTACGCGATTAGCTAAAAGTTTTTTTAAGTAAGGGTCTTGCTCTATAAACTGTTTTAAGGTGTCAGCTTCACTACTCTCATTAAAGCGTGTTTGCTTTGCCACAACCCCAATGCTGGACGTGCCATCACTAAAGGGGATGAGCCAATACCAAACATCATTAAATTTAGGGTGAACGGTTATTAAAATTTTATTTCTATCAAACAGCTCGTCAGTAATGCCATCATTAAAGTGACTAAAATAAGCACTACGCACAGGAAAAGTAGAAGGTTTTTCTAAATTTAAAAGTTTTGGTAAAACTCGGCCGAAACCGCTCGCATCAAGTACAAACTTAGCCCTTACGTCATACGTTTGTTTTTTATTATTTTGCACTTGCAGCGTCGCACTAGCAGCTTCATCAGTAAAACCAATAACACTATGCTGATAGCGAATTTCAACGCCTTGATGCTGCGCTCTATCAGCAATCAGCTTATCAAAATCAGCCCGTTTAACTTGAAAAGTAGTACCCGGGCCTGGGCTAAATTTTTCAGTAAAATTTATAGCTGTATTTTGGCCATTACGATGAAACGCAGCACCATCTTTAAATTGAAAGCCAAGCTCATCCGCATATTCATGTATTGTGTTAACTAGCCCAGCATCCTCTAAATATTCCATACATTGAGGTAATAAGCTTTCGCCAATTGAAAAACGAGGAAACACTTGTTGCTCTAGCACCAGCACTTTCCAGCCTTTTTGTACTAATAAGCTACTTACAAGTGCACCTGAAGGTCCTGCCCCTATAACCACAACATCATACTGCTCAAGGTTGTTCAAATTATTATTCCTTTTGAGACTTTAATACACTTAATGGAGATAAAATATATACGGCTAAAATCCCTACCATAACAGTAAGGCCAAAACTAAAAATAGCGGGGGTATCTGAAAAGGCGAGCATACCAAACACACACATCGAAGAGGCGGCCGACAAGCTAATGGCCAATACATTT
>NZ_AUTO01000056.1:0-5659 GCF_000498055.1 Pseudoalteromonas sp. TB51 | reverse complement strand
ATTTGGTAAAACACTAAATAATCTATGGCTAGACCAATAATGAGTAAGCCACCTAGCAGATTAAAAATTGAGATACTTCCTTGCGCTGCATTACATACCCAAAGCATAGTCAACAGACTGGCACTTAATGTTATCACCTGCACAGTGCCAATCCGAAGGCCAAATTTATAGCTAAATAAAACAAAGCAAATAACAATGGCCACGCCCAATGTAAGCAATAAATACTGGCTGTAGTTTTCAAGTAGGCTACTGATTTGCTCAGGCTTGTTATATATAAACGCATCTTCAAAAGCATTAACGTTAGAAATTAGCGCTTGCGTGGATATTCCCGATACAGAAAACCAAGTAACAGCCTTATTAGGCTCAACAAACATTTGTGCATTTAAAAGTGCTGAAAAATGACTATTTGCTAAAGCATCGTAACTCAAAAGTTCTGTGTTAGCTGACTCAACTTTTATACCTGCATATTTTTCAGTGATAGTTAACACATCGTTTTTAACAGCCCCATTAAAGAGCGCTAAATTATTTTTTTGCGTGCGCTTACTAGGTAACCAACGCTTAATAGCATTGTGTTTAAGATGTGGGTTAATACGCTTTAAATCATCTATTAATTGCTCTTGCTTTTGCAATAGTTGTTCAGCATTTGATGCAAATAAAAATACAATGTGGGCATCTAACTGTCCCAATAAAGTTAAATGCTTTTGCTCATTAAGTATTAGTTGCTGTGGGCTTGCATTTAGTAAACGTACATCGTTGTTAAATGAAAAGGGTTTAAGATAAAACAAAAACATTAACACCAGCCCCAATACGAGTATAACCGATTGCTTATAACGGTTAAAGCGCACCATTAAACGTAATAACTGCTGACTTTTAATCAAACTTCGCTCAGAGAGCACAAGCTTAGATTGCCAGATAGGTAATATAATTAATGTGAATAACCAAGCGCTCGCAAGCCCAGCAATTACAAACACTGCTACTTGCGATAAAAGTGAAATTGGCGCACCTAATAAACAGCTATAGCCTAGGCCTGTTGTAATAAAAGATAAAAGCAAAGCTGTTTTTGTGCCTTTACTTAACCCACTACTTTGGTAAAAACTGTTGCCATACGCTAAATCAGTCATCGCATGAAATGCATAATCAATAGCTATACCGATTAGGGTTACAGCAAAAACCAGTGTTAATAAATGAATCGAATTAAACACAAATACCATGGCCGTAGCACCACCAGCCAGTGCACTAAGTACGGTTAAGCTTGCAAGCAAAATGCTACTGACTTGCCTAAATACCCAAAACACCATTAAAAGTAATGCGATTACACTAAGGCCACCAAATAAGCTCATTTCATACTTAGCTTGCTGAGCGTTTTCAGCTGTATGAAAAAGAGCACCTGAATAGCGAATAGTGGTCTGTGGGTACGTATCATTTAAACTTTCAAGCTTATTTTTAATGCTGCTCGCAAGCTTAATAGACTCATCAATTGGGAGGCTATTGTTAGGAATGGTAGCCAATATAACAGCATAATCAGTATGATTTAGACGGCGCGTTAACCGCTCATTTTTTAAAGAGAATAACTGACTTTGTTTTAAATTATCGCCTATAAATGCAGCAAGACTTAAACTAATATCGGCTTTTAGGGTGGCACTTACAAAAGGGTTTCCTAATTGATTTAATTGAGTAAGGTAAAATGACTCAAACTGTGCTTTATCAACCATACTATTTTTATAATTGTCGCTAAGCAGCGCATGTTGATAGGCAGAGAACACTGAAGATAACTGCACAATGCTTGGCAGTTCAAAGCTATTTTTTATATCACGTTTTAACAGCCATGATTTAAGCTCGTCATGTGCTAAGTTTTTACCATCACCAGTAAATGAAAACATAATACGGTTTGCATTTTTTTTAAAAAAGACCTCTTCGCCGTACGCCAATTGAGAATGTGATTTTGGTAATAAACTAAACATATCAGCATTTAATACAGGCTTAGTGATATACAAAGCAGCACAAAGTAAAACAGCTAAAAAACCAAACCATGTAATAAGTACACTAATACGTTTAATCACATCACTTTTCCGAAGGTTACTTACACTTATTAATTATTAGGTGTATTTGCATAAGAAAACTCTATTACTGTGTTACTACCCGAGTGCTCATTTAAGGTTATACTTTGTACACGCTGGTTATTTTCACAAAGAATAAAATGGCTAAACAGCTGTTTTAATAGCGTATCTTTTGGCTTTAATAATAAACAGCCTGTTTGATTTGTTACATCAAAACGCGCATATAAGGCTTTCATATCTAATGCGAGTAAGTCAGTTAATAAGCCTACAAACTGCTCGCTGCCAGGCTGAGGAGTAAGCTCACCCTCTTTATTTTTCACAAATACTTGGCCATTCTCGATTAGTAATGTACTTTGCACTGGTGTTTTTACATACCAAAGCAGCTTTTCCCCTTCAAGTGTAAACTCCCCTTTAGAGATGAATGGTTTAGAGAAGCCGGCAAAATGCTTTAATTGCTTAAATTCACCCGAAACTGTCGTAGCAGCTAATAAACTGGCACTAAAAAAAACAAAAT
The DNA here is from genome assembly GCF_000498055.1 of Pseudoalteromonas sp. TB51. Lineage (NCBI taxonomy): Bacteria > Pseudomonadati > Pseudomonadota > Gammaproteobacteria > Alteromonadales > Pseudoalteromonadaceae > Pseudoalteromonas > Pseudoalteromonas sp. TB51. Next base: position 3,088 of record NZ_AUTO01000056.1, on the reverse strand, counting down.
AAAGACAACTTACAAACACACAATTTTTTAAATAATTCATAGCATCATCCAATATTAGCTAAGTATTTTTGCAAGCTTATCAACTATCACCGCTGGTGAGGCAAACTGCATTTCTTTAGTCGATATCTCAACAGCAACTTGAGTTGTAGTCGCTTTAGTAATACGCTTATTCGTTATGGCATCTGTAATTATATAATCAATTTTTAATCGGTTTTCGAACTCTTTTAAATACGCGGTCACTTTAATTTTTTGGGTAAATATGGCGGATGCCACGTACTTAATTTGCATATCCACTATTGGCCACGCATAACCCGACTCCATCATTTGAGGATAGTCGTAATCAAATAATCGCAGTAACTCACAGCGAGCCACCTCTAAGTAGCGAGGGTAATTACCATGCCATACAACATTCATCGGATCGCAGTCATGAAATGGAATTTCAATTTCCACTTCATGAGTTAGCAAAGCGCCTTTACTATTCATATAAAGCCCAACGTTTTTCTTGAATATAACTAATGGTTTGTCTAAGTACCGCTTCCATTGGCCTATCTTCAGTTAGGTTTTCGAAATAATGAGTTATGTCAGTATACATCGCTTGCATATCTGCAGTTAAACTTGAAAATTCAAGTTCGCCTTGTTTAATACGCAGCCTCACTCCTTGAATACTTGCTAGTAACGTACTTGCAATAACCTGCTCTGTAAGCTGTAAAATACGCAAACAATCACGTGAGGCAATAGTCCCCATACTTACTTTATCTTGATTATGGCACTCAGTAGAGCGAGAAAATACACTTGCAGGCATCGTTAACTTAAGCGCTTCAGCAGTATAGGCACTGGCGCCTATTTGCACGGCTTTAAAGCCATGATTTATGTAACGACGTTCAGCCTCACTGTCTGATAAATTTGATGGTAATCCATCATTAAATTTAGTATCGACCAATGAAGCGATTTGCCTGTCAGCTAAATCTGCCAGATTTGCAATCGCCGTTTTCATACTATCCATTGCCATTGCAATGTGGCCGCCATAAAAATGGCCACCATGAAGTACATGCTCACCCTCGCCATCAATAATAGGGTTATCGTTTGCAGAATTAAGCTCGTTTTCTATCATCTGCCTGAAAAATGGCAAACTATCTTGCAATACACCAATAACATGCGGTGCACAGCGAATAGAGTACCTATCTTGCAGTCTATCAGCGTTACGAGGATGGTCATGATGGTTTAAATCATCTCGTATCCATTTAGCAACTTGTTGCTGCCCAGGATGAGGCTTAACAGAGAATAAAATTTCATCAAAATGATGACTATTACCTTTAAGAGCAAGGCTAGACAATGCAGTAATCCTACTTGCAAGTTTTGCTAAGTAATTGGCTCTATCAAACGCTAAACAAGCCAGTGCGGTCATCACAGCTGTACCATTCATAACTGCAAGCCCCTCTTTTGGGCGAAGCGTTAAAGGCTTTAAACCAGCCGCTTGCATTACCTGTGCGCTGTTAAGTATTTTATCTTTGTAAAAAACATCACGTTCACCAACCATAGCACCTGCTACATACGACAGTGGGGTTAAATCACCGCTAGCGCCTACCGAGCCTTCTTGAGGAATAACAGGTACTATATCAAGGTTTAAATAGTCTTTGAGAAGATTCAGCATTTCCCAGCTTACGCCAGAATAGCCTTGTGAAAGTGATGCTAAGCGCGTAGCTAAAATTGCACGCCCTTGCACTTTATTAAACACATCGCCTAGTCCACAACCATGAAAGCGCGTTAAATGTAATGGCAGCTCATCAACTAAGTTAAGTGGCACAGGAACCGTGACTGAGTCACCATAGCCTGTAGTTACCCCATAAATCACACCATCTTCTTTGAGTAGAGAGTCTAAAAAGCTAAGCGCGCTATCAATTTTTGCGCTAAATTGCTCGCAGCCACTTAATTGCACCTGAGTATTTTGATGTGCAATATTAACAATATCTTCAATAGAAAGTTGTTGGTTTCCAAAAAGCTGTACTTCCTGAGCTGACACTCTACTTCTCCTTTGCATTGCTGCGTTCTACTTGCTGATCGTTTTGCCAAAAATCATAAAAATTAAACCACTGATAAGGATACCGCGCGGCATAAAAGCCTAAACGTGCAGAAAAATCTGTAATTACAGTGGTTAATAGACCTTGCCTTTGTGAGCGGGGTATTTTTAATGTTTGGCTATAATGTTCAAAAATCACATGATACTTTTTTGTTTTTTTATCTTTTAAGCAAAATAAAAAGTAAACGGGGCAATCTAATAATGCAGCTAATATAAAAGGCCCTTGAGAAAAAGATGCTGGCTTACCTAAAAACTCAACACGTGTTGATCGCTCACCCGTTGTAGCGCTTGTTCTATCACCAACAATAACGACTATTTCACCCTGCTCTACTTTATCTTTTAATAAAATAGCTAGATCAGGCCCCATATCGCTCACTTGAATTAAGTTAACCGACACCGCAGGGTTAATTTTTTTAAGCATTTTATTAAATTCAACAGCGTGATGAGTAAATACAAGCACATTAATTTTTTTACTGCTGCGATGCTGGCTCAGTGCTCTACATACCTCAAGGTTACCCAAGTGAGAGCCAATAAAAATGGCCCCTTGCTGTTGCTCATTTAAATCAATAAACAGTTGTTCATTAGTATATTGGATATCCTTTTTTGAAATTCGACCGAGCCAACCATCAATTTTATCAAGGGCGCTATCGGCAAAACTACAAAAATGCATAAGCTGTTGTTTAAAAGTTACTTTACGCTCAACATTATTGTAATTATTAACTTGGACTAAAAACTGCTTAGAAGCCGCGCGTGCAACTTTACCGGTAATAAACAAATAGCAAACAACCGGGAACAAAATAACCCACAGCCCTTTACGACCAAGTACTTTATGGGCAAATAGTAATATTTGTATACCTAAAAAGTTACCTCGCTCTTGCATTTTAGACCAATGTTTAACGGCCATAACGTCTCTTATATTTATGCCATAGTAAAACAGGTGAACGAAGCAGCATGCCAAAAAATAAACGCGTATGTAACCACGAAATACGCACATTATCTTGGAGTGGCTGG
>NZ_AUTO01000055.1:0-26545 GCF_000498055.1 Pseudoalteromonas sp. TB51 | reverse complement strand
ACAAGCCATTTTCTGGGTAAATAACCTGGCTTGGTAAAAAAACAAATGGAACGTTGCGCCAATATAGCCTAACCAGTATTTCTGGATCAAAGTCCATACGCTTACCGAGATTAACCTCACTTATAAGCTTATTAGTCACATTTAAAGGGTAGACTCTAAAACCACACATTGAGTCCACAATTTTAAAGCTGAGCGTTTCTATCCATACCCACACATGGGTTAAATAACGTGCTAAGTAACGGTGCTTGGGAACCGATTCATCATACACTGGGCAACAACTAATTAATGCCTGTGGGTGTGTGTTTGAAAGCTCAATCAACTTTTTGATATCTGATAAATTATGTTGCCCATCTGCATCTACTTGTATTGCATGGCTATAACCTTGCTCATACGCGCAGCGCAATCCTGTTTGTACCGCACCACCTTTGCCTTCATTTTGCTCATGCGATATAAGAGTGAGGTGGGCATATTTTTTCTCAAGAGTAGCAAAAAGAGATTTAGCCTGCACACTACTGGCATCATCAACCATTATTATTGGCAGCGTATACTCAGTTAACGTTGCAAGTACTTCATCTATAACACTTACATGATTAAAATTAGGTATAACAATACAAAAATTATTCATCTGTATCACTTTTAAACACTATACGCCCAGAGGCGTGTTGGCCTTTATCTGATTGATACGAAAAGCCATACTTACCGCCAGGCTTTTCTTCTACAGTTAATTTAATTGTTAGACCAGGGGTAATAACAACCTGAAACTTAAGCACTTCAATATCTTTTACTTCACGTTTAACATTAAAGTATTTTCGCACGGCATCTACGGCCCAATCGAGCTGCACTACACCTGCTAAAATAGGGCCTTGACTAAAGTGACCTTTAAAATAATCTAAACTTGGCGGTATAAAAAGCGTTAGGCAATGACTCTGTGTTGACGATACACAGTTAACAAGTTCAGGCTTTGTGTTAATCAGCTTTGACAAAAAGAGACTCCAATACTTTTAAATTTATTTTAGCTTGCGTGTTGTAGGGTAAATGATTTAGAAAACGCCATTTTTTAGGCGTACAGATCCCTTCAAAACGATTCAATGTATGTGTTTTTAAAAGCGTATTAGTCGCTAACTTTCCATTGGCGTTTAAATATGCTCGTCCTTTATGTGTAAGCACTATAACAGCGCCTAATACTAAACGTTTCCCATTTAGCATTATTACTTTAGCTTCCTGTACCCACTCACTTTTGCATAAATGTAGCTCTAGTTCGTCAAGGCTTAAGCGTTTTTCTTCAAGCTTTATAATACGGTCAAAACGACCTAGTAATTCAAATCGGCCATTTTTAAATAATGTACCTCGGTCATCTAATAAATAGTTTGTTTGCTCAACTAAAGGCGAATTCAACACTAATCGTTGTTCAGAGGTACTGTGTAATGTGATCCCTAAAAATGGTTGCCAATGACTAACATTCTCTAAAGACACAACCTGACGATATGCAATTCCGCCAGTTTCGGTGCTGCCAAATACTTGAGTAATGGGTTTATTTAGCTGTTTATTTAAAGTGACAGCGTCTTCATTTTGAAGCGGCCCACCGGATGAGAAAACCCACTGTAAATGTGACTTTTCTTCTATTAAAACGTTATCTTGATGCAGCCGCTTTAGCTGTGCCGGACTGGATATAAACACGGCCTGTGTAATTGTTTTAAGTTTAGTAGCAATATGTTCGGGGTAGTTAAGCAAGTCTGTATCAATTATGTGGTTATTGCTAAGCGGCCATAACACTCTAAATAACAAACCGTAAATATGCTGATGCGAAACACTTGCAATAAATACAGGATTACGTTTTAAAGCAAACGTACTGTTGAGCGTTTTTATCTCTTTATTAAGCACTCGCCACGATTTAAAAATAGGCTTAGCTTGACCTGAAGAGCCAGAAGTATAAAAAACAAGGTTACCTTCACTCGGCCAAGCAATTTTATTGAACGGTGTGTAGTTAGGTGTAGTTGTTAAATTACCAATATTTTCAAATGGCGTAGTCGCATGTTCGACTAAATCACTATCGCCCAAATAGTAAGGGGTTTGCTCTAAAAGCGCATTGAGTGTTTCGCTTTGACCATTAGGCGGTAAAATTATAGTCCAGCCTTTATGCGCCAATGCAAAAAGGTTTACAGCAAAATCATAGCTACTACTGTTGAAAAGCACTGCCGATGCTTTAGTAGGCGATTGCGGAATTTTAGCCAAAACTTGATTAATATCATTAACAAATTGACGCTCAGATAACGCTGAGCCATTATGATTAAATCGAATATTTATGCTTGCGTTATCTAAAGTATTAAACACCTGCATTCCTTTTTACTTTTTTCCTTACTAACCACTCTACTGCAAATAAAACACCCATAATAATGTATGCAATAAAACCGTTATAAAATGCCCACACATCAAGAGCTGTAAACACACTAGTGTATAACGCTATACTGGCGTTAAAAACAAAAAAAACGCACCATATTTTAGTTACATTTTTAGTGTACGAAATGGCTCTTTTATCAAGCTTTGGCTCAGTGATACGCGCAAACGTTTCTATGATACTTGGACCTTTATAAAGCGAGTAAGCAAAAACAAAAAACATAACAGTATTTACAATAACCGGATAAAGCCGAATACCAAAATCACTGCCCATCGTTTTAGATAAGCCAATAGCTAAAATTCCAAGTAATGAGGCTGGCTTTATCCATGGCATTTTAGCTAATAAAGGCTTGCTTAACCAAAGCCTTATTATTAACAGTGTTAATAAAATCACAGTGATTAAATAACTGTTGAAACGTGTCAGCCCTATATAAACAATGAAAGGGTAACAGGTTAAAAAAATCATTATTAACGCTGTTAAAAATGCCTTAAACATGCTTATTTAACGAGCTTTTCTATTTCAGATACAACATCTTGCACAGTCCGAACTTGTTTAAATGCGTCAGGCTCAATTTTCTTACCTGTAATTTCACGTAACTTAACAACTAAATCTACAGCGTCAATACTGTCTAAGTCTAAATCTTCGTACAGGTTAGCTTCTAAAGAGATATCTTCAGCATCTATTTCAAATTCATTTTCTAAAATGCCGTGTAATACATCATAAATTTCAGCAGCGGTTTTCATTATTATTCCTAGTGTGTGTTAATTAAGTACGTGATTGTTCTATAAATTGCGCTAAAGAGTTAACACTCGCAAAATGCGCTTTAGTTTGTTCTGAATTTGCATCAATTTTTACGTCAAATTCTTTTTTGATAGCAAGCCCGAGCTCTAGCGCATCAATGCTATCTAGCCCTAAACCATCTACAAATAAAGGCTCGTCGTCTTTTATATCGGCAGTGGTCATATCTTCAAGATCTAGGCTCGAAATAATCAATTGTTTAATTTGTTGTTTTAATTCACTCATATATAGCTAAGCTCTTTTGTAAAGTATTGTTGTAAGCCTTTCGTAAGCTGGCGGGACTGTATTGCAGGTACGTCGCTTGTATAAATAATATCGCTTTTGAAAGAATGTGGTGCTAGTTGCATAGAAAAATGCGCTTGGTATGGGGCTACTTTGTACCAAGGCGTCCCTTTAGTTAACGTATTAGGTTTCATTTTAATCAATACGGTGGTTATAGGGGCATGACATCTAAGGGCTATATTTGCAGCCCCTCTTTTAAATTTAAGCGAATTATGAGGTACTGAACGTGTTCCCTCAGGAAAAACAATTAAGTTATTCCCTCTTTTTAGTGTTTGCTCGCATTCTTTTAATAATTCTTGCGGGTCTTCATTGCTTATATAACCTGTACTTTTTATCACACCACGCATAAAAGGGTTTTTAAAAAGGTGTGCTTTTACAACGCAATCAACATTTTTAATAACCGATATAAGTACCACAACATCAATAAGTGATGGGTGATTAGCCAAAACAAGCTCGCCTTTCAAATTAGCTAAATGGGCTTTATCTTTAATATGAAAACGGATAGCGCCAGTATAATGCATTAAAGCGACAAAAAATTTAAAGCTATAATGCACTACCGTACGCGCATCTTCTTTTTGCTTTACAGGACAGCGTTGAAATAAACGTTGAACGGGGAATAGTAGTAAGGCTAAAAATAGCCCACCCAAACCAAATACACTAAAACAAAGGCCAGTGGCTATAATGCGCCAAACAAGGCCTATTACTCTTATTATTGTATTAAGCATAGTGTGTTAACAACCAACCATTAGCACTGGCGCTTTGTTTGTTAAACACTGCTTTAGCAAGCTCTAAACTTAAAGGAGTAGTTGTTTGTTCGCTATTGTTAGTGGCTTGTTTAGTTAAACTAAAATGAGCTTCTTTTTCTGTAGCTAAACGTATAACTAACGCAATAGAATGTGTTATTTGTGCCTCATCAACAAATGTTGTGTACGGCTCTGGGAGTGACTCATCTGTATGCACAAGTAATATATGTGGTTGTTTATACTCAACCAACTTTATATATGCTTCAATCAAAGCGCAAGCAAAGCTATCCTTACCCGCTGCGATAGCGTTCATAGGTTGGGTGTTACCGCTAATAATGCTATACATACCAATCGCAGCGTTGTGCACACTTAAACCAAAGCCTGTCGGAGATAGAGGTTGTTTCTCACCAAGCTCTCCTAATAAATTAGCTGTTTTATGGAAATCGCCATGGCGTGATGAAAAAATAACAGGCATGTTTTCATACCCTTTATCATTTGTAACCTGGTGCGCAGTATGTAAAACCATTTTTACAAATGGTGTCATTCTTCTGCGCTGCATTGCAGGTACCCAACTTAATGTAATTGGTGATGAGTCGTACCAATTTTCAGAGGGGCTTTGTCGCTGTTCAGGCTTAATCCATGTAGCGAGTTGTTCAACAACAAATTTCACAAATAAACGTTATTTAGTAAGTAAGGGGGCGAGAATTTTACCGATATTAGCAATAAAAGTAAAATATTCATTAAATAAATGCCAGCACTTACTAACTGTTCAGCGCTGGCTCATATAACCTAAGAAAGCAAAGCAATATCACTTTGTTTTATACACTTAGCTTTATTGCCCACAATATCATCAACGTTAAGCGCGTTTATTAAGGCCTCGCCTTGTGCTTGTTGCTCATCGCTCAGTGGCACATACGGTAATCTAAATACGGGATTTACCGCGCCTGTCATCATCATTGCGGTGTTTATTGCAATCGGGTTTGGCTCGCAGAATAGCCAGTTCATTAAAGGTTGTAATGAGGTATTTAACGCATCATTTTTAGTATCCATTAACTGGCGGAACAACCCTGGTATAAGATTAGATGTGACCGATATAACACCGTGTGCATTGTGTGTGTGACGTGCATCGTGTGCTTCGTCATCGTTACCTGACCAACACGCAATGCCTTGCTGTTCGTAATGAGCAATACGCTCGTTACCACCACATTCTTTTACACCAATTAAATTAGGGTGTTTTGCTAATGGCTCAATAATATCAGGGGTTAAATCTTGCCCTGTGCGCCCTGCTACGTTGTAAATAAACGCAGGGCCAATATCCAGTACACGTTTAAAGTGCTCGTTAACACCAGCAATAGAAGTGCGGCCATAATATGGGTTAATTTGCAGCGCGGCATGCATACCACTTGCAAAGCCATACTTAGTGGCTTTAATAGCTTCGCGGGTATTATTGCTACCCGTATTCCCTACAATCACCAGCTTATCGCCATATTTATTTGCACTGTGCGCGATAAGCATTAAATGCTCTTCCCAGTTCATTAGCTGGCCTTCGCCGGTTGTACCACCAACCACAATGCCATCTACACCCGCTGCAATTTGTATTTCAACGAGTTCATCGTACTTTGCTAAATCTATTTCGCCATTCGCTAAGTATGGGGTTTTAATGGCGGTAATTAAGCTTGCTTGTTTAATTTGTTCTAGGGTGCGCATAAAAATTCATTATTTATAAAACTTGCGCTATTTGTAACATACTTGCACGCATTTTTGCAGGCCTAAGCGAATAATAAACGTAAAATGGCTTGTGTTATTTAGTTTGATAATACAAAATACAAATACTGTACATTTAAACAGTGTTTGTGTTTTTAACTTTAAGCGAGCCATTATGCGTTTATCTGACTACTTAGCCACTCATTTTTATAACACCGATGAGCTTTGCCATGCTTTAAATATTGATGCCGAGCAACTAGATACATGGCAGCAGCAAAGTATTTTTCCTAAACCAAGTTATTGTATAAAAAGCCAATTAAGTTGCAGCTCGTACTCTGGTTTGTATGAATGTGAAGAGTACGATGACTATTACCCGCGCGGCTGTGTAAATTGGGGGCAAGGGCTAATTAAACAAAAAATTGAATCCTCAAGCAATGCCTTTAATTACTTTGCGCAGCAGTACACGGCAAGCCTGAGTAAACTTGCCCAGCAAGGTTTTATTTTTAATGAAGAATTATTTGGCTGCGAAATAGACGAGCATTTACAGCAAGTGTGGCAACAGTTTTTATGCAGCAAATACGGCGTACTGACACAAAACGGTTTAATTGACGAAATAGTATGTGTGGATATAGGCCGCTTGCTGGTAGACGATATTACTGAATTGCGCACTAAAGGAAGTTTAAATCAACAAGAGCGTACGCAGCTTCACCCCGCGATGAAATTACTCAATAAAGCATTAGGCCACGGCGCCGATCACGAAAAACAACACACATTACGTGCCCGTTACATAGATGCACTTATTTTAAAGTACGATTTATCGATTAAATAAAATGGCTGAGGTTTTAATACGAGGTGGGTATTTAAAAGACTAAGTAACGCAAATGGCGATGTATGCTTACGCCGCCACTGTATTTTACTCATTAACCAATATTAAGAGTGCTTTTTACTAGCCGATGGTGTTGTACACATCAATATTACTGCTTGTTACAAGCCCGGTAACTTGGGTACCAAATGCTTTGTAGTGAGGCTCTTGTTTATGAGCTTCAAAGTGTTCTTGCGACGCCCACTGCTCACTTACAAGGTACTCGGTATTGTCTGAGTCTCGTTTAACCGACAACTCGTAACGCAAACAACCCACTTCTTGACGTGAATACTTTTGCAGATTTTCGAGCGCAGTTAAAACAACCTCTGCGTCGATATTTTTGCTCGCTATAGTGGCAATTACCGTTAACATACGGAGTCCTTTTAAAAAATAAAGGTGCAGCTTTGCTACACCTAATGTTGTTTTGCGTATTTTATTACTGATCCCACTGCGGCGCAAAATCAGGCGTTGCTTGGCGGTCGCCACAATCAAGTCCGTCAATACGAGCAATGTCTTCAGCGTCTAATTTAACATGGTCATTAAAGTTATCTTCTAAGTTTTTACGCTTAGTTGACGATGGAATAGTGGTCATGCCGTTGGCATTAATCCATGCAATAACTACTTGCGCTGGTGATGCCTCATGCTTATTAGCAATATCAATAATAGTTTGATCTTTTAGTACTTTACCAACTACAAATGGCATATACGCTGTAACGTGAATATCGTGCTGGGCACAAAAAGCGCGTAGCTTAGTATTGGTTAAATACGGATGCACCTCAACTTGGTTAGTAAATATTTCACGCGAATCAAGTGTTTGCATTGCTTCGTTTAAGTTGGCAATAGTAAAATTAGATACGCCAATATGTTTTGTTAAACCAAGCTGCTTAGCTTTTAAAAGCTCCGTTAGGTACTCACTCATTGGCTCATCATTTGAAGGCGCAGGCCAATGAATAAGCAGTAGATCGACAGAGTCTACTTGTAATTTCTCAAGTGACTTTTCAACGCTGGCAATAAAGTCAGTTTTGTTAAGTTTGTTGTTCCACACTTTGGTGGTTAAAAATATTTCGCTGCGCGGAATATTACTATCTTTTATGGCTTGGCCTACTTGCTCTTCGTTACCATAAATTTGCGCAGTATCAATATGACGAAACCCCACTTCTAACGCCATTTTTACTGAATTGTAGGCGGTATCGCCTTCTAAACGGAATGTTCCCATGCCTAAATCTGGCATTTCTATTACACGTTGTGTCATGGCTCTATCCTTATAAAATAATCGGTTAAAAATACAAACTGTTTAAAGTTTTACGAAATACACCTTTTACTTCTTTTGTGTTGTCACCTAAAAATTTATGACCTCAATACAGGTAATGAGGTCATAAATTTAAGTTTCAACCTTAACAGAATACTTTATGCTTGTTTCACTTCTCGCTTATCAAGCATGCCACTGTAACGAGTTACTACTAATGCTAGAGCACAAATTGCTGCGCCAATCCAAGCGGTATCTTGAAGTGACATGCCCTCTACTACACTGCCACCAATAATTGAGCCCAGTGCTATACCAATATTAAACGCTGCTATGTTTAAGCCCGATGCGACATCTACCGCATTAGGAGTATGCTTTTGCGCCTGTTTTACTACATAAAGCTGTAAGCCCGGTACGTTACCAAACGCAAATGCACCCCATACTAAAATAGTCAGTACGGCCGCTACTTTTGATTCCATCGTAAAAGTAAAAGCCAATAAAATAATTGTCAGCGCGCTAAATATAATACTCAGTGCGCTAATTGGGCCGCGTTTATCAGCCAGTTTTCCGCCCCAAATATTACCAATGGCTACCGATACACCGTAAACCAGCATAATTAAACCAATCGCTGAAGGAGCAAAACCTGTTTCTTGCTCTAAAATAGGTGCTAAGTAAGTAAACGCAGTGAACGTGCCGCCGTAACCTAAAATTGTCATTAAATATACGAGTAATAAGCGCGGCTTAACAATAACCTGAAGCTGCTCTTTAAACGTTGCCGGAATAGACTGTTTTAAGTTTTTTGGTACTAAAATAGCACTGCCAATTAAAGCGATTAAACCCAGTACCGATACCACTAAAAACGTTGCTCGCCAGCCAAAGTGTTGGCCAATCCAAGTGCCTAGTGGCACACCCGTCACTAGCGCTACAGTAAGTCCGGTAAACATAATAGCAATAGCACTGGCTTCTTTATCTTTGCTTACTAAGCTTGTGGCAATCATTGAGCCAATTGAGAAAAACACCCCGTGAGCCAAGCCTGTTAAAATACGCGCTAGTATTAGTGTTTCGTAACTAGGCGCTTGCCATGCAAGTAAGTTACCTAAAACAAATAAGCCCATTAAGCTTATTAGTACAATTTTACGGTTCCAACGCCCAGTTAGTGCGGTCAGTACTGGTGCACCAATGGCAACCCCTACTGCATATAAACTAACTAGCAAACCCGCTGAAGGTAGGCTTACGCCTAAATCGTTTGCAATAGTTGGCACTAATCCCACTATTACGAACTCGGTTGTTCCTATTGCAAATGCGCTTAAAGTGAGCGCCCACAAAGCCAATGGCATAATTAAATCCTCACTATTAGTTAAGACTTACAGTTTGACTAAAAATGTGTTTGCAAAAAATAGCATTAGTGACAAAATACTTTTGTACTTAATGCAAAAGTAAGGTGCTCACGTATGGCTCAGCATGCAAAAACCGAAGACTTAGAAATGTTTTTAACGGTAGTAGATAGCGGAAGCTTTTCAGCAGCAGCTAATTTGCTTGATCAGCAAGTAGCAAAAGTGTCGCGGGCCGTGTCTCGCCTTGAAAACACGTTACAATGTACATTACTAAATAGGACCACTCGCCGATTAGAGCTAACCGAAGAGGGCCATACCTTTATCAAATATGCTCGCGATGGCTTAAACACCTTACAAACCGGCGAAGAAGCAATAAAGCTTTTAAAACAAGCCCCTAGTGGAAAATTACGTATTGATGCAGCAAGCCCCTTTGTACTACACCAATTGGTACCTTTAATTGCTGAATTTAATACGCAATACCCCCACATTACGCTTGATATAACCTCCCACGACAGCATTATTGACTTGCTCGAACATAAAACCGACTTAGCAATTCGTATAGGCGAGTTAAAAGACTCCAACCTACATGCAAAAAAGCTCGGCGTAAGTGAATTGCATTTAGTTGCAAGCCCTAGTTACCTTAAAAATACACCGACTATTTCGCACACCAGCGACTTAACCCAGCATAGACTCATTGGTTTTACCGACTCGCCCAAACTTAATAACTGGCCGCTAAAATCGCCCACAGCTTTAAATTTTGGCTTAACCGNCGGCGAGACTGTACGCCAGCTATGCTTGGCAAACCAAGGGGTGGCGCTGCTTTCGCACTTTATGATTGGTGGTGATTTAAAATCAGGCAAGCTAATAGAAATACTGCCAGGGAGTATTAGCACGCCAAACAACCGCGAAATTGTGCAAGCGGTGTATTACAAAAACAGTGCTGTATCGTCGCGTATAATGGCTTTTTTAGATTTTATAAAACCACTGCTGAAATTATAAGTGACGTTTTTATACCAAACGCTTAATTAAGTAATCTATATTGTGACTGGAAAAACGTGTTGATAGCTAGGCAAAAAATTGGCTATTTCGTTGTTCTCGGCAATTGCTACTGCATTGCTCTACCTTCTGCATCCATGCAGTCGTAAATTAAAATTTTTTAACGCAGGTAGCGACACGTTTAGCCCCGCAATATGATTAAGTATTATTGTGGATTGGTATTAAGCCCAAGGGCAGCATAACTAACACCCTAAATAAAAAGGAATAAAATGGACTCGTTAACGCAGGTAGTTTTAGGTAGCGCAGTAGGTTACGCCGTATTAGGTAATAAAATTGGCCGAAAAGCCGCTTTATGGGGTGCTGCTTTAGGTACTTTACCCGACTTAGATGTTTTTATTCCTTATGGCGGGCCAGTGGAGTCATTTACTTATCATCGCGGTTTTAGCCATTCGTTTATTGTGCACTTATTAATTAGCCCCCTTATTGTTTGGCTTATTTTAAAAATACACTCCGGCATGCAAATACATAAAGCGCGCTGGTTTTGGCTGGTATTTTTATGTTTATCGACCCATGCATTACTTGATAGCTTTACAGTATATGGTACGCAATTAATATGGCCGCTTAGCGAGCACCCTTATGCTATTTCAAATATATTTATAATTGATCCCCTGTACACCTTGCCGTTATTGTTGGCCTTTCTGTGCACTTTAATACCTAAAATACATACACCGCGCATTTATAAAATTAACGCCGCTATGCTTGTGCTCAGTAGCCTTTATTTATGTAGCTCTCTTATTTTAAAAGTAATAATTAACAATAAAATAGACGCCGCGTATGCACATAAACACATACACATTAATAACTATGTAAGCACCCCCGCCCCGCTTACAACCTTGCTATGGCGAGTTGTAGCGATGTCTGATGGGCAATATTACATAAGTTATGCCTCGGTATTTGACTCCCCTGAAGAGGTTACAATAAACCGCTATAACACAAGCCCCGCTTTGCTAAACGATATTAAAAATGAATGGGGCGTACAACGCTTACAATGGTTTACTAAAGGTTTTTATAGCGTGAAAGAGCAGCAAAATAAAATTGTTTTATCCGACTTACGTATGGGCATGGAGTGTTATTACGTATTTAATTTTGCAGTTGGAGAAAAAACTAACAAAGGAGTGCAGGTAAGCAACTTTGAAAAACTAAATCAGCGCTCAAATTTAAGTAGCCTAAGTAAAGTGTGGGGTAGAATTTGGAACCCTGATGTCAGTTTAGCCCCGCCCTATGCAGACAAAAACTGTATGAAAATGCCTTAACACTCTGATTATAATTGCATTCATTAATCTGAGCTGGCGTTAAAATATTTAAGTTTGCTTTCGCTAGCTAAAATTTTAAGTGAAACAAAACAAATTAGCAGCTTGAAATAGATTTATTATCCAAAGCTCAGGTTGGTGGTTAATTAATAAGGCGCAGCTAAGTGAATGTTTAACCGGCGCCTAAGTATTAATTTTGGTGTTCGTATTGGCCGCGGTATACCTCAAACACTTTTAAAACAGTGTGCTGTTCTTTATTTAGATTATCAAACCAATCGTCAAATAGTTCGTCGTTATCTTGCTCACTTAACGCCATATATTGTGCTAATAGCTCAATAATATCGTTGTGTGTACAGTCTATTGGATTAATTTGCTCAGATAAGACTGTGTGATCGCGCTCTCTAAGGGTTTCCATCACCCCTTGGTCTATTTGTTCTTGTTGTGCTGCGTCGCTCATAGCTTACCTCTAAACCGTAAAAATTTTCTTGTTAACACTTTTTATATAGTTATAACAGCCTAAAAACTAATAGCCAGTATTTTTGGTTTAAGTGGTTATTTTTTGAATTGTTTGCGCAATTAGCCAGCAAAAACGTCAGTAAATGAGAGTAAAAATCATTTGCACGAATACCGTAAACGCGATAACCTATAGTTATATTATCACATAACACCTTGAGGCGTATTATGAAACCTAATATCCATCCAGATTACAACGTGGTTGCTTTTCACGATACAGCTGCCGATAGCTACTTCATTATTGGCTCTACCATTAAAACAGGCCGCACTATTGAGCTTGAAGGGAAAACGTATCCGTATGTGCCTATTGATGTGTCTAGCGACTCACACCCATTTTATACTGGTAAGCAAAAAACAGTGGCTAGTGACGGCCGTGTCGCGCAGTTTAACCGTCGCTTTAAAAACTTATCTACTGCCAAAAAAGGTGAATAATGAAAGTATTAAGCTCGCTTAAAAGCGCTAAGCAACGACCAGGATGTCAAATAGTGAAGCGAAAAGGACGTGTTTTTGTAATATGTAAAGACAATCCACGTTTTAAAGCAGTACAAGGAATGAAGAAAAAATAACACTAATTCCGTGAAGTATACGGGTAAACGAACCATGTTTACCCGTATTTTTTATTTAACAACTACAGAAAACTCAGGTTGGGCCTGAATCACTTTTTTAACAGTACACGTATTAACCGCAGCAATAAGTGCTTTTTTATATTTTTGAGGAAAGCCATCTGGTAAATTAATTTCGATAGAAAATAATTTTTTACCTTCTTCATCTACGTTTTCATTATTTTGCGTAAGCGTCATCCCTTGTGTAGAGATATCGCGTTGCTCACAAAATTTACGTGCATAAAACCCAGCACATAGCACCATGCTTACTAAGAAGTAGTCAAACGGTTCTGGGTGTTCGGCACCGCCACCAGCACTAATACTTTGATCGCTTATTACTTCAAGGTCGCCAAATTTTGCACTTTGTTTTTGACCCTCTAACAATGACACTGAAATTTCCATTACTATTCCTTAATTAATCTGCACCCTAGATAAGAGCTTTACTAAAATATTGAAAAATGAGCATTCAAACTTTTTAATCTGCAGCTATACATTTTATTAAAACATCACAAATCTGCGCATCAATAATGCGCTACTGCGAAAAAGTTAGCATATGTAGCGCTGAAATAACTGCTCGACATTAATTTACAAAAAAGCTGAGGTTAATTACCAAACAATAAGTCAAAAAAACCTGGAGGCTCGTGCAGCTCATGATACTTCTTGCGTAAATCATCTATATTTTTAAGGGCTGGCTTTGCTGCATCAAGCCCGCGCTCATTCGCTAATTTTTTTGCCAACTTTGCTTGCGCAATAACTTTATCTAGCCCTTGTAGCGACATTTGTGCTTCTTTATGAAAGGTCGCTTTTTTACTGGTTTCAACCAAAGTAATAAACTTATCTATGGCGGTATTAAAGCCACCTATACCTACTGCTTGCACCGCATTTTTATATGCAAGGCCTGTATTTTTCATATTAACTTCGAGATCAACTTCTTGCTCTGAAAAGGCCGCAGTACTGAATACAAAAGTAAAAATTAAAACTAAAAACTTCATGGTAAAACCTATTTATAAAAAACAGTATAAGTGTATCAAGTTTACGTAATAAAGTAACTCAAGGCGCATAGGAAGCTAGATAACTGTAAAGGGGCTTTACAATAAACGAGTAAGTAACAAGTAGTACCTTTATAAATGTAACTAAACAGTAAACACAAATAATACACCTTAAAAAGACACCCCATAAAAGGGACAATAGAAATTAGCACCGCCTAATAAAAACTCAAAAATATCAATACAAATACATGAATTACCTATATTAAATACAATTTAAAAACAGTGGCAACAATTTCAATTAAAAGAACAATCTTATTTTAAAACAAGGGTTAAGCATGTTTTTTTCATTTAATTAACACTGTATTTGGGCTTATTTTATTGTGATTTCAGCGAAAATTAGTTGTTCCCATATACATCCATGTTAATTGTTAACGTGCAATGTAAATAATAAATAAACAGCTCGTAGTAATTAATACACATTGCACAAGAGCTGTACCTAAAATCACAAGTAATCATCTAGGGAATTTCAATGAAAACGTTTAATATAGTCTCTCACAGTATTAAAGCTGCACTTTGTCTCTCAACTGCAGGTTTAGCATTTTCATCATTAGCGGCAGAAGAGGATGAAAAAAAATTAGAAAGAATAGAAGTAACAGGTTCTAAGATCAGCCGTGTAGGCGCAATAGCCCCCGCCCCTGTTACCGTTATCTCTGGCGAAGATCTTATTAACACCGGCGCAGTTAATATTGGTGAAGCCTTAAACAAATTACCAGCGTTAGGTAATACATACTCACTTGCAAACTCAGGCAGGTTCATTGGTACTGCCGGTTTAAATATTCTTGATTTACGTAATATGGGTACAGACCGTACCTTAGTACTTGTTAATGGTAAGCGCCATGTTTCAAGTTCTGCGGGCTCTCAATCAGTCGATACGAATACTATTCCAAGTGTATGGGTTGAGCGCGTTGAAATAGTTACCGGTGGTGCATCGGCCGTTTATGGTGCGGATGCGGTAACGGGCGTAGTTAACTTTATCTTAAAAGACAACATTGAAGGCTTAAACGTAAGTGTGACTAAAGGGGTTTCTGATCTAAGTGATTATAACAACGAAAAAGCCACTTTTTCATATGGTAAAAACTTTGATAATGGCCGCGGTAACGCAGCATTTGCAGTTGAATACTCTGGTCAAGACTCATTAAACGCACTTGATCACCCGTGGACAGACGGCTCTTACTCAAGTTTACGCAACCAAGCACAAACTGATGCTAATAAAGATGACCCAAACTTTCCTGATAAAATTTACACACCAAATGCAGGCTACTATGCAATTAATAACGCAGGCGTATTTAGCGTAGGTAACGGCTATGTAAATACGTTTAATCCAGATGGAACACAGCGTGATATTTATATTGGTGACAATGTTGATGGACTACTGTGTGCCGATTGTGACTCGTTTAACCTTGCACAATTTGATGAAATACAACCTGAATTTGAAAGATACAATGTTAATTTCAAAGTCAACTATGACGTAACAGAAGACTTAAATGCTTATTTTGAAGCAAAATACGTCAACAGTGAAGGTGAAAGCATTGGTCAACCAGCATTCTTCTTTGGCGATCCTAGAAATACAATCAGTATAGATAACCCATACTTAGATGACAGCGTCAGAACATTAATGGAAGAGGCTAATGATGGTGAAGGCGTCGACTCGATTAATGTTTTACGTATGATGACAGATTTAGGTCGTCGTATCGAAAATAACACGCGTGAAACCACGCGCTTTGTAGCGGGTTTAAAAGGAACAGTTTTAGAAGATTGGGATCTAGATGCTTCAGTGGTTCGTGGTAAAACCGAACTTGAGCGTGTAAATGGCGCTAATATGATTTTAGATAACTATTCTTTCGCGCTTGATGCAATTGAAGATGACGAAGGCAACATTGTATGTCGTAGTGAAGCTGCACGTGCTGACGGCTGTGTGCCTGTAAACATTATGGGTTTTGGCGCACCTAGCCAAGAAGCCATTGATTATATTAATACCGTATCGACCGGTACTTCTGAAATCACACAAACAGTGGTTTCAGCTTCACTGGCAAATGGTGCACTTTTTGAAGTACCGGCAGGTTACGTTGGTATGGCATTTGGTGTTGAATACCGTAAAGAAGAAAGTGAAACAATTGAACCTGATAACGCTGAGGGGACTTTCTTCAATGCTTTAGGTGAGGATAAGGGCGAATTTGATGTAAATGAAGTTTTTGCTGAGGCCACTATTCCTTTAGTCTCTGATCTTCCTTTTGTTCAAGATTTAGTACTGGATGCAGCTGTGCGTTACGCTGATTACAGCACTATTGGTGATGCAACAAGCTGGAAGCTTGGCTTAGATTGGACTGTTAATGACCAAGTACGCTTGCGATTTACACAGTCAGAAGCACTAAGAGCGCCTAATATTGGTGAAATTTTTGGCGCACCTAGCCAAACTTTCTATAACGTAGATGATCCTTGTTTAGCCGATAACTTAAATGATTTACAAAATAGCGACACTCGCCGTGCTAACTGTGCTGCGCTTGGTGTACCAGTTGGCTTTGAATCAGACTACGATTCACAAACACTTGAAGGCTTACAAAGTGGTAACCGTGATGTTAAAGGTGAAGAATCAACAAGTACAACGATAGGTTTAGTGTACCAGCCTGATTTCATTGAAAATGCAGTATTAACGCTAGATTACTGGAAAATAGAACTAGAAGATGCGATTTCTACAATTGCATCTCAAGAAATTCTGGATCGCTGTGTCGACAGCACTTCAGGTATTGAAAATCAATACTGTGATTTAATAACGCGTGATGCAAACAGTGAAATTACGCTAATTCAAAACTCAGTTCTAAACGTATCAGGCCAAGAAGCTTCTGGTATTGATTTTGAACTTGCTTATGACTTTGATGCCCTTGAGGGTAGCTTTGCAACCCGTTTAATTGGTACTTACTTAATTGAACGTAAAGAGTTCCCATTCCAAGATGAACCAGAAGAGTTCATTGAATATGCGGGTACAACTGGCGAAGCTGAGTGGCAAGCTAACATTAATATAGAGTATAGCTACGAGCGTTTCTACACCTCTTTAAGCACTCGCTATATTGAACAAGTGAGCTTATACACAGAGCAAGAACTTGAAGACAACCCTAACCCTAGTAGCTTAATGAACTATGGCACTTATATTATTTCAGATATAACAGTAGGTTATAACTTTGATAATGGCATGGGTGTTAAATTAGGCGTAGATAACGTATTTAACAGAGAGCTTCCATACGGTACACGTGGTACAGGTAGTGGTAGTGCAAGTTACGATAATATTGGCCGTTTTGGCTATGTAAACTTATCATACGATTTTTAGTTTTTAACCCTCCCTAGAAAGGCCCTTAATTGGGCCTTTTTTATTTTTTAGATGAAATTTACTCAATTTATTGTTTTTAGAAACATATAACTGTTTCATCATGTTACTTTTTCGGGGCCAACCGACACAAAGTAATTACATTAAAAACACATTAAAGCTCATTTTCAACTCAGTAGTTCAATTTACGAGCAAAACATAGTTAAGCCCCACGCCAACTTCAAAGCCATTAAAAGATTAAAAAACAAACCAATAAATCAACCAAACGTAAACACACCTGTAAAACAACAACAAATGTAACACTAAGCCCTTTTAACCCTCATTACCATTAACAAAACCCGAGTGATTTATTGTTGCGTTAATACTAACAAGCGGCAACTTTAGACAATTTAATAAAGAGTTAACTTACTGAAAAAGCGAAAATTACGACGCTTCTATTCATTGTTTCAGCATGCAATAATCGCCGGCCCTATAACAAAAGTTATAGGGCTTAGGCTAAATGCACTGTGTATTTAGCTAAAAGATAATGTATTTAATTATTATAAAATCTCCTTTGGGAAACACATGAAACGTCATAATTTACTTTCTACTAGCATTAAATGTGCATTGATTACTGCTGCTGCAACAGCGAGTAATTCTGTGCTTGCACAAGATGAGCAAGCGACAAAAATCGAACGCGTTGAAGTAACGGGTTCGCGTATTTTACGTGAAGGCGCTATTGCGCCGGCACCAGTAACAGTTATAAGCGGCGAGCAGCTAATTAATACTGGCGCTGTAAACATTGGTGAAGCGCTAAACAACTTACCAGCACTTGGCAATACATATTCAATGGCTAACTCAGGCCGCTTTATTGGTACAGCTGGTTTAAACATTCTTGATTTACGTAACATGGGTACCGACCGTACCTTAGTACTTGTAAACGGTAAGCGCCACGTATCTAGCTCAGCTGGTTCTCAAGCTGTAGATACAAATACTATTCCGAGCGTCTGGGTTGAGCGAGTAGAAATTATTACTGGTGGTGCATCAGCTGTATACGGTGCTGATGCGGTTACAGGTGTTGTCAACTTTATATTAAAAGACAACATTGAAGGTATGGATTTTAGCGTTACCCGTGGTTTTGCCGATTTAAACAGCTACAACAACGAAAAAGCAACGTTCTCGTACGGCTCTAATTTTGATAACGACCGTGGTAATGCCGCTTTTGCTATTGAGTACTCAGGCCAAGATTCATTAAATGCACTTGACCACCCTTGGACTAGCACATCTTTTAGCAGCTTACCTAACCAAGCCCAAACGGATGAGAACAAAAATAGTGCTGACTTTCCTGATAAAATTTTAACACCTAATGCGGGTTATTTCGCCATCAATGATGCAGGTGTTTATGCACTTGAAGATCCAAGTAAATTTATTAATAGCTTTAACCCGGATAGCAGTGCTCGTGACTTATACATAGGCAATAACGCAGATCCATATTCATGTGCAGAATGTGACTTTTTTAACCTAGGCCAATTTGAAGAAATACAACCTGAGTTTGAGCGTTACAACGTAAACTTTAAAGTTAACTACGATGTTACCGACGATTTAAACGTCTACTTTGATGCAAAATACGTAAACAGCCAAGGCGAAAGCATAGGTCAACCTGCGTTTTTCTTTTTTGACAGCGACAACAGCATTAAAATTGATAACCCTTACCTAGACCCAGATATCAAAGCGCGTATGCAAGAGGAAGGCGTTGATTCAATCATGATAAACCGCATGATGAGTGACCTTGGCCGCCGCGTTGAAAATAATACCCGTGAAACAACCCGATTTGTTACAGGCTTAAAAGGGACAGTGTTTGAAGACTGGGAATTAGATACATCAGTTGTGTATGGTCAAACTGACTTAGAGCGCGAAAATGGCGCTAATATGATTTTAGCCAACTACTTTAATGCCCTTGATGCCGTTGAAGATGCAGATGGCAACATCGTATGTCGCAGCGCTGCAGCACAAGCTGATGGCTGTGTACCGGTTAACATTATGGGTTTTGGCGCACCATCTCAACAAGCGATTGATTACATAAATACGGTCTCTGTAGGTACATCAACTATTAAGCAAACCGTGGTTTCTGGTTCACTTGCCAATGGCGCTATTTTTGAATTACCAGCAGGTTACGTAGGTGTTGCATTTGGTGCTGAATACCGTAAAGAAGAAAGCGAAACAAAAGAGCCAGATAACGCTGAAGGTACATTTTTTAACGCTTTAGGCGAAGATAAAGGCTCGTTTAATGTGCGTGAAGTATTTTTTGAAGCAACTATGCCTATTTTAACTGACTTACCGCTTATTCAAGATTTAGTATTTGATACCGCAGTACGTCATGCTGATTACAGCACAATTGGCGAAGCAACTAGCTGGAAACTAGGCCTTGATTGGACTGTTAACGATGAACTACGTGTGCGTGTAACGCAATCTGCAGCACTTCGTGCGCCTAACATAAGTGAAGTATTTGGTGCAGCAAGCCAAACTTTCTACAATGTAGAAGACCCGTGCCGCGCTGAAAACATAGCTAATTTATCAAATGCAGCAACACGCACTGCAAACTGTGCTGCATTAGGTGTTGCAAGTGACTTTAACTCAGGTTACGACTCAGCCTCTTTAGATGGCTTAACAAGCGGTAACCGTGATGTTAAAGGTGAAGAGTCAACAAGTACAACGGTAGGTATTGTCTATCAACCAGAGTTTTTAGAAAACGCTGTGCTTACTATAGATTACTGGGAAATTGATCTAGAAAATGCAATTGACACAATCGACGCGCAAGAAATTCTTGACCGCTGTGTTGATAGCACTACAGGTATAGACAATCAGTACTGTAATTTAATTACACGTAATGCCAGTGGTGAAATTTCACTGATTCAAAACTCAGTGCTTAACGTAGCTGGTCAAAAGGCGTCTGGTGTTGATTTTGAACTAGGCTATGACTTTGATGCGCTTGAAGGTAGCTTTAAAACACGTTTAATTGGTACTTACTTAATTGAACGTAAAGATTACCCGTTCCAAGATGATCCTAGTTCATATATTGAGTACGCAGGTACAACCGGCGAAGCGAAATGGCAGACTAACCTATCTGTAAGCTATGCAATGGATAACTTTTATTCAACGGTTGAAACACGCTTTATCAGCGAAGTTGATTTATACACAAATGTAGAGCTTGCGAGTAACTCGAACCCAAGTAACCAAATGTCTTACGGTAAATACTTTATTACCGATATGACAGTGGGTTACAACTTCGATAGCGGCTTAGGCGTTAAAGTAGGTGTTGATAACCTATTTAATCGTAAACTTCCGTACGGTACACGCGGGACAGGCGAAAACAGCGCAAGTTACGATAACATTGGCCGCTTTGGCTACATTAACTTAAGCTACAGCTTATAATTAGTAACAACGTTTATTAATTAAGTTAAAGGCTCGCACTGCGAGCCTTTTTATACCAATGCGCTTAATTAAGTGAGCTATTTTACAAATTGGTATTACTGCACTTTATTTAATATTACTTAACCATACACTTTGATATGGCTCTAGCTCTATAGTGAGTTGATCCTCGGTAATTGTTTCATTAGCCACTAAATCAAACCACTGCTGGGTGTTAATTAAATTTAAATCTGCAAGGGTAAGTACTTGTGGTTTATCACTTATGTTATAAACGCAAAATATACTTTGGCGCCTGTCTATACTTTGCCGCCAAAAACCAAATAACCCCCCCGCTAAGTGCAGCGTAAATTGCGTGGCATTAGGATGAAATGCACTTTGTTTTTTTCGAATACCTAATAAATGCTTAATACCATTAAACACTTTGTGATGATGGCTATATTTATCACCTAAAGCCGATAATAGTTTTGACTCTTGCCAACGATGACGGTTAATTGCACGGTTATGCTGTGAGTTTTCAAAGCGTTCGTAATCGTTCGTTGTGCCAAGCAAGCTATGAATATAAAGCCCTGGGATCCCTTCAAGCGCAAACATAATGGCGTGTGCACACATAAATCGCTCAAGGCCAAACTTATCTTGCCCATTGTGCGTGCCTTGTAATGCATCAAAAAGTGCAATATTTAGTTCATACGGTGTGTGCGTACCATCGTTACTGGTGCGCATTGATACACGCCCGCCAAACTGCATAGACGTACTCACCAATGACGCTACTTCGCTTGGTTGTAACAAACCTTCTATTGGCCTAAGCCCAATGCCATCGTGCGAGGCAATAAAGTTAAAGTATGTGGTGCCGTTTTGCGCAGGCGGCATACTCATCATCCAATGCTTAATGGCTGTGCTATCTCCACTGAGTAATGTATGCAGTAATAAGGGCGGTAAGGCAAAGTTATAAATACTGTGGGCTTCGTTAGCGTTACCAAAGTAAGAGAGGTTTTCTTGGTTTGGTATGTTTGTTTCGGTAATTATGACAACGCTTGGCTCAGTATGCTCTATTAGGGTGCGAATAAGCCTAACTGCTTCATGCGTTTGCGGTAAATTAATGCAATTTGTATTGAGCTGCTTCCATAAAAATGCAACCGCATCTAGCCTAAACAAACGTACGCCGTTATCTAAATAATGGCGAATAATACTTATAAACTCTTTTAAAACTTCCGGGTTACCAAAATCAAAATCAACTTGATCGTGGCTAAACGTACACCATACATGTTTTTCGCCGCTTGGCGTGGTTACCGTATTTAATAGCGGTGACGTACGCGGGCGTACTACATTAGATAAATCATCGGTTAAACTTGCCGTTTTAAAGTAATCTTTGCCGGGGTCTAAATCGTTTAAAAAGTTTTCAAACCATACACTTCGGCTAGAGCAATGATTAATCACTAAATCTGCCATTAGCTTTACATCTTTGGCGATATTTTTTATATCTTGCCAGTCCCCTAGCGATTCATTTACTTGCACGTAGTTCATTACCGCAAAGCCTTCATCAGAGCTATACGGGTAAAATGGCAATATATGCAAAGCATTAAGCTGCATATCGCACTGCTCTTTTATAAACCGGTGCAAGGTTTTAAGCGGTGCTTCTACAGGTTTTGCAACAGCTTGGTCTCCCTCATCGTGCTTAATAATAGAGTCGCCATAGGCTATTAATATAATATCTTGCTCGTCCCAACGGTTAGTATGGGGTGTAGGGTCGCGCAGCGGGCTGTCGCCTAAAATTATAGTTATAAGCTGCTCAGCCAGCTCTGTAATACTTAAGGGCAGTACAACATCTTTATAAATAATATGTAGATGTTGCTCTACCCGCTGTAAAAATAATTCACTTACTGTATTCACACGCGCCCCTTGTTATTGTTTTATTTATTCACTAAATTCTTTATTATCAAGATCAACCGCTTCTCTTAAGCGCTCAAAAACATCTGGCATGGCTGATACAACACGGTTCCAACTTGGCACAAATGGCGCTTCCATTGGGTTATCTAAAAAGTGCTGACCTGCTTCCATAACATTTTTGGCAAACATTTCTACGGCCTTTTCCTCTTGGTGCACATCTAAGGTTAAACCATTCATCAGTGCATCGTTATGATACGTTTCTATAAAGTCTAAACCAATACGGTAGTAAGTTGCTTTTAAAGAACGGATGGTTTCGCTGGTAAAAGTAACCCCTTGAGTGGCTAATTTTCTAAATAGTGCCTTGGTTATGTCTATCGACATTTTAGATAAACCGGCGTTTTGGTCATCAAGAGAAAGTTCCTGGTGCTTATGATCGTAATTATCAGCAATATCCACTTGGCATAAGCGATTATGCGAATAATTACGGTACATTTCACTTAGTACGCCAATTTCAAGGCCCCAATCACTCGGAATACGAATATCATTTAGCACATCACGTCTAAACGAAAACTCCCCTGCTAACGGGTATCTAAAGGTATCCATGTACTCAAGGTAGTCGGTATTGCCTAAAATAGTTTTGAACGAGCGTAATAACGGCGTTACTAATAAGCGCGATACTCGGCCATTAATTTTGCCGTTTGCAGTACGTGGGTAAAAGCCTTTACAGAATTCATAATTAAAACGCGGGTGCGCTACAGGGTAAATTAAGCGCGCTAACAAACCTCTGTCGTAAGTTAATATATCGCAGTCGTGCAGGGCTATCGACTCTACCTCTGAAGTAGCCAATTTATAACCCATGCAATACCACACGTTTCTGCCTTTACCAAGTTCACGCGGTGCAACGCCTAGCTCTTGTAATTCTTTATCAAGCGCTTGCAAACGGGGACCATCATTCCAAAGCACTTTGTGGTTTTGGTTAAGCTCTTTAAAAAAGCCTAAAGCATGGCGGTATTGTGACTCGTCGGCCCTGTCTAAACCTATGGTAATTTGCGATAAATAAGGAACCTCTCTGAGTTCTTTTACAATGTTTTGCAGCGCTGGGCCTTCAAGCTCACTAAACAACGAAGGGAGTATTAACCCCATTGGCCGTTGCTTACTAAAACTAATTAGCTCTTCTTCAAGCGCTTCTACCGGTCTATCGGCGATATTGTGTAAGGTTGTGATGATGCCATTTTGATAAAAATCAGCCATGTGATTTTCGCTCCTCAATAGTATTTAAAATGCTGCTAATACAAGGCAATGTGGTTATTTCTTCAATCCAACCCAGTGGAGCGGGCGATTGCGAATAACGCGCCTTGTTATGTGTTAACTTAACCGGCTTTTTACTGCTTGGGTTATGTATGATAATGGCGATATCAGCTTGCTCTAGCATCTGCTTATCGTTGTCACTATCACCTAGTGCAATTACCGTGAGAGGCTTTCTAAAATGTTGTGAAATTTGTTTAACTAACCACTGCTGTGCAGCGCTTTTATCGGTGTTTTTAGCAATATGTATAAACCGCCCGCCTATTTTTATGTCGTAGCCGAGAGCTTTAACATCGTTTACAAACGCATTAAGTAATTCATCGCTTCCGTGCCAATAAAGTGGGTCTGAAAAATCGCGTGTTTGAGCGCGCCTTGCATGTGCTTCATCAAGCCCGGTGAGGGATGATATTTGCTCGCTCGACAAATCACTAAATAACTTATAATGCGATTTATATTCGCTGCTTAAGGAGTCTAAATCACTAAGTAAGTTAGATAAGGGTGATGCAAATGCATAACACCAATACGCCCCTACTTGTGTGCAGCCAATGGGTTTAAGCTCAAAATAATCTACGGGTAAATAAGCAGCCGCGCCATTTTCAACAATAAAAGGTTGTTGAATATTAAGCTCGTTTTTAAGTTCAACCACTTCGCAAAATGTTTTACTCGTATTAAACACCACAGGAATGTGGGCTGCTTGTAAATCTTGCAGCAAGCTACTGATATTTTTAGTGTTGTAATCGGCGTGATCGAGTAACGTGCCATCTAAGTCGGTAAATATAATAGGTTGCAGGGTATCGTCGCTGGTTAAGTGCATAGCACTAATATCTCGATTACTATCAAGCTCTATAAGGGCGTTAGCTTTAGCGCTTAGGGTGTTTAAGTTTTCGCGAGTAATACGCTCAAAATGAGAAATAAAGTGCACCAGTTGCTCATCACTCATGGTGCCATCACCCTCGCCTTTAGTGGCAATAAGCTTTTGTTCTTGCTCTTGTCGCCACTTAAATACATCTTCAAAGCTCGGCGCTTTGAGCATCACCGTGTAATCTATTTTACTAAACACACTTTTGTATTCATTTGCTAGGCAACTGTTTACACAACGACGCCACACGCCTTCTTTATCGTGCTGCGTTTCTAACTCGTTTATAGGCTCACTTAAAGAAAATAACGGTTGTGGCTCACTGCCTACACACCAGCCTTCTAAAATAATAATATCAATGGGTTTATTGTTACATTGCCATGTTTGCTCGGGGCTGCAATCGTCGTGATGCTTGTCAAATTTAGGCAAAGGCACGCCAACCTCTTTTGCAAGTAACCGGCTTATGGTGGTATTCATTAACCCTACATCGTGGGTGCCAGGCACACCACGGGTGGCAAATAATGGGTGTACGTCTTTGGCAAGTCCTTGGCGGTGCGCTTTAGATAAGTAAAAATCGTCAATAGAAAGCGCGACACTGGTAAACGGCGTGTTGTTACTAAACCAAGTAACTAAAAAATCTGCGAGGGTGGTTTTTCCTGAACCTTGGCAACCATTTATGGCGACAAAAATAGGGGTGTTATTTTTTTTTGATTCTAGAATATCGTGTGCAAGCGGGATAAAAAATTGCTCACTAAGGTACTGATACTTTAAAGGCAATTGGTGCTTTGCTAAAAATGGGGTTATATCCACAATACTGGCCTCTGACATAGTAACTCCTTATATTATGAAGTAACAAATGCAGGTACTAGACCACTATTATTTTTATTTAATTATTAGTGACTTACAAAAATAGCGCAATTAGTATGCGCTATTTTGGTGCGTAAATTTTACATACAGTGCAAAATTAATCAGTTTCTGGTTCAGCTTTTGGCAATACTAGGTTAAGTACAATACCTAAAATGGCGCACAAGCTAACCCCTTCTAAGCTAAATTGGCTACCACCTATGTGCATACCGCCAATACCGCATACTAATATAAGTGCCACAATACTTAAATTACGGGGTGCAGTTAAGTCATCACCAGATTTAACCAACGTATTTAAGCCCACTACCGCAATTGAGCCAAATAACAAAATCATTATGCCGCCCATCACAGGTACAGGAATAGTTTGTAAACCAGCGCCCATTTTTGCCACAAAGGCCAGTACCACAGCTATTATTGCAGTCCACATCATTACTTTAGGGTTAAAGTTTTTGGTAAGCATCACTGCGCCAGTTACTTCAGAGTAAGTAGTGTTTGGCGGACCACCAAATAAAGAGGCAGCGGCAGTGGCTAAGCCATCCCCAAATAAGGTGCGATGTAAGCCTGGTTTTTTTAAAAAGTCTTTATTGGTTACTTGGCTAATAGCCATCATATCGCCAATATGCTCAATAGCAGGTGCAATGGCAACAGGCACCATAAAGAGAATTGCTTGCCACTTAAATTCGGGCCATGTGAAGTTTGGTACAGCCAACCAGCTGGCTTCGTTTACGCTACCAAATTCAACCACACCCATTACCAGTGATAAAACATAACCCGATATAACACCGGCTAATATAGGGATCAGCTTATATACACCTTTGCCCCACACAGCAAAAATAAGTGTTACAACAAGAGAAAACAGCGAAATAATAATGGCTTTATCGTAAGCAATAAGTTCAATACTGCCGTCGCCACTTTTACCCATTGCCATATTTACCGCAACCGGTGCAAGGGCTAAACCAATCACCATAATAACGGGGCCGACGACCACAGGCGGCAAAATTTTATGAAGTGTTGCCACTCCTTTAAATTTAACCAATAGCGCTAACAGCATATAAGCACAGCCCGCTGCCATTAAACC
>NZ_AUTO01000054.1:0-8821 GCF_000498055.1 Pseudoalteromonas sp. TB51 | reverse complement strand
TGGCTGGTACGCCCCACATTTGTACTGAGGCAATAATAGGCGCAATAAACGCAAATGATGACGCTAAAAATATAGGCACCTTGCCTTTCGTCACTACCTGAAATAATAAAGTACCTATACCCGCTGTAAACAAAGCGACACTTGGGTCAAGCCCCG
Source organism: Pseudoalteromonas sp. TB51 (assembly GCF_000498055.1). Classification (NCBI taxonomy): domain Bacteria; kingdom Pseudomonadati; phylum Pseudomonadota; class Gammaproteobacteria; order Alteromonadales; family Pseudoalteromonadaceae; genus Pseudoalteromonas; species Pseudoalteromonas sp. TB51. The sequence goes on along the minus strand of NZ_AUTO01000054.1, from coordinate 8,665 downwards.
TTAATAAAGGCACTAACACTAACGCACCAAATGCTACAAACAACATTTGGGCGCCGGTTAAAATGGTTTTTATAGAAAATGTAGAATTATTTTGCACTGTTAAACCTTAGTAAACCGTACCGAAAATTTTGTCACCTGCATCGCCAAGCCCTGGGATAATGTAACCCTTTTCATTTAAATGGCTATCAACTGAGGCAGTAAAAATCTCAATATCAGGGTGAGCGGCTAATGTTTTTTCAACGCCCTCAGGTGCAGCAACCAGTACAATTACTTTAATGTCTTTACAGCCTGCTTTTTTAAGCATATCGATAGTAGCAATCATTGAGCCGCCAGTTGCAAGCATTGGGTCTATAACTAAGCTTAAACGCTCATCAATATTGCCTACTAACTTTTCAAAGTAAGGTACTGGCTCAAGCGTTTCTTCGTTACGCTCAAGGCCCACTACACTTACCTTAGCCGCTGGGAGTAATGACATTACGCCATCCATCATGCCAAGGCCTGCGCGTAAAATAGGCACAACAGTAATTTTTTTGCCTTTAATGTGCTCTACTTTTAATTTGTTGCCGTCCCAGCCAGTAATTTCGTTATCTTCTAACTGTAGGTTTTTAGTTGCTTCGTAGGTTAATAAGGTACCTACCTCAGAGCATAATTCACGAAAGCTTTTAGTACTTATACCGTGAGCGCGCATTAAGCCTAATTTGTGTTGAACTAGAGGGTGTGAAATTACGTGAATTGACATGATAAAAACCTACTGATACAAGAATTGGCGGTATTTTATATTAAAAAAGGTCATTTGACCTGCAATTTTAAATAAGTTTTCATAGATCGTGCCAAAATGCATTGATTTGCTTGATATTTATGCAAGCGACACACTACTTTATGTTTATAAGTTGTTATCTGATAACGTTAAATTTACTTGCGCCATCATGTAACTATTTATTTTAAAATGAGTTGGGCTCCAACCCGCTAAAAATCGATAAAAGTCGGCCCAAGCTAATGGCCATAATGCATGCCACTTTACAATCACGTCATCGGCATTTATTTGCGGTTGATACACTAAAAGCGCATTTTTTAATTGGCTAAAGTAGTAACGTAAATACTCATCGGCGCAGGTATGTAACTGCTCGTCGTTTAAGCAGCTGGTCATAAAATACATTACATCGCAAATCCCTACCCCAGCCCCAACATACTGAAAGTCATAAGCGAGAATTTCACTTTGCTCATTTGCAGCAAAATTGGCAAGTTTAGCATCGCCATGTATCAAGGTTTTGTAGGGTGATGCTTGCAGTGTTTTATCAATTTTATGAGCCGCATTTTTAATATCGGACTTTTCGTCAGCGCTTTGTTTTAACTTATTAAACTCATCTGGCCGTGTGCTCAAATGCCAATAGTTCCCTTCTTGCCATAAGCCCTTTGCAGGCTTATTTAAATTAAAGGCATGAAAAGATGCTAACCAGTTTAGTATTGCCTTTATATGCTGGGAGCTTGCTTGAGCAAAACCATATTGAGTAAAGTTTTTAAACACTAACGCATAATCGTCACCATCATTAATTGCATTAATACAGGTAATACTTTTAGCGTTTGTCGGTAAGTACGCGCTGTATAACCTATAAAAATTATATTCAACTTTATAAGACTGCTGCTTTCTCTTTAATGCAAATTCGCTTTGCTTAATTTTTGGATGGTTTATGTAGCTTGGTATTTTAATCGCTTTAATAACACATGGCTCGGCATCAAGCATGCACTCGACAATACTGCCACACCCGCTCCAAAGCGATGTTAGCGTATCGCCCATTTCAATGTGTTTAAAATGAGGCTGTAAAAGAGGAAGATAAAATGCCATAGCTATATTAAGTTATTAATTTTTTATAGTTTAACATTAGAAGGTATTTTTAATAAAACGATAGCACCCATAAGCCCCTTTCTTTTTAGCGTGACACCCACCTTAATTTCTAAATTACAAAAAGTTAAAGTTAACTAATGAATTTATGTTTTTTAACTGTCCAAAAATAATTTGAGTTTTAAAATAGAGGTATTACTAAATAAAGCTTAAATGCCAGCCACAAAAATCCCTACATTATGTAGTTGGAGTGCTCAAAAAGTGATTTGGCTCTAAGCGAATAACTTTGCGCAGTTACTGATATTCGCTCGCCGCTTTCGGTTTAAGTTTTCGCAATACCCTTTTTGTGAGGCTGGCCTGCCCACTGCACCATGAAATACGCGCGTAAATTGTGTGGTGAGTTTTAACCAGTTTTCTGATGATATATTAAGCCTTTCTAGCAAAGGAAGGGTCATATTATCTATATGCCCGTGCTTATCTTCTAGCATTACTCGCCCTGTTAGCTCAACGAGTTCAAGGTACGATTTAAGCTCAAACGGCAGCCCTTTAGGCATAACCTGACGTGGCATACCTGCAAAACGTAGTAACTGCTTAGGTTGTTTACCTTCTGCCGCGCATGTTAAGCGATTTTGTACACTGGTATGGTCTGATTCTTCTGGTTTGTTAGCCATTTTAGCTCTAATGGGATTTAAATCGACATAGGCCATACAGGCTGCAAGTGCTGCTTCATCAAGAAGTGCTTGAGATTTGAATCTACCTTCCCAGAAACGCCCTGTGCAGTTATCTTCTTTATTTGCTCTGCGAGCAATGTTTTCATTTAACAACCGCATAAACCAGCTGATACTTGATAGGCGCTCTCGATATTGCTTTACTGTTTGATTAAAAAAGATAAGTTCAACTTTACTTAGCTTTTCACCCTGTATGTATTTTTGCGTTAACAATGTGCCTTTACAGAGTTTATGCCAGCGAATAACAATCGCTTTATCATTCAGCCTATTTGCCTTTTTATCATCTACATACAGCACTAAATGGGTGTGATTGCTCATTACGGCATAAGCGCACACATCAATACAAAATACCTTAGCTAATTCACCCAGCTTATCTTCAACCCATCCTCGTCGATGCTCGTAACATTGACCAGTGAAGCGGTCTTCGCCACATAAAAATGCACGACGAACACACCGTGAAATACAGTGATAGTATTTTGTATCAACCAAACTTACTTGTCGCTTTCTTGCAATTGCCATAAGACACTCTGCCTGTTTTTTGCACTAAACAAAAGCTAGCCTCTAATTGCGTTAAGTGCAAAATTTAAGATGGGTGTCTTGTTTATTATCTTTTTTTTATCATCTACATAGAGTACTAAATGGGTATGATTGCTCATTACGGCATAAGCGCACACATCAATACAAAATACCTTAGTTAATTCACCCAGTTTATCTTCAACCCATCCTCGTCGATGCTCGTAAGATTGACCAGTGAAACGGTCTTCGCCACATAAAAATGCACGACGAACACACCGTGAAATACAGTGATAGTATTTTGTATCAACCAAACTTACTTGTCGCTTTCTTGCAATTGCCATATGACACTCTGCTTATTTTTTGCACTAAATAAAGCTAGCCTCTAATTGCGTTAAATGCAAAATTTAAGATGGGTGTCTTGTTTATTTGATTCTACGCGACACATTAAGCCAAGAACACAAGTATTTGACACCTAAGAATTGTCCGAACTTTTGGATGAATCCAAATCGTTCTGATGTACTTCCGCCAGATACCGTTGCCACTTTTTTAGCAGGTCATTCTCCTGCTTAAGACGCTCATTTTCTTTCTTAAGCTTTTGAATGTTATCCAGCTCTTTTTTTGTTGGGAGTTTACTCATTGTTTTGCTGTTGCTTTGATAGCGCGGCGCGTTTTTAAACTTACCTTCTCGATACTCTTTTCGCCAACGACTAAGCATTAACGGATGAATATCTAGCGCCTCGGCAACATCCTTTGACATGACATCGTCTCGTAAGCTTAGTTCAACTGCTTTGATTTTGAAATTAACTGTGTAAAACCATGTCTTTCTAGGTTGGGTATATCTAGGCATTTTAGCCTCCTCAAAGTGATGAGGAGGTGTCCACTAAAACGGGTGAGGAGCATTGTCCTTATTAATTAGCTTTTTATGTTTACTTTAATACTTATTGGCTTTTTGGTTTTATATGAAGTGGAACACTAAACTTTATTCTACTAACTGTTTTTGAACCAGTAGCTAGATCACCACCAACAGAACCTAGACCAGCAATTGATAATTTAGCGCCACCATCTTTAGAAGTGGATTCTGTTACTGCCATATCAAACTCAACAGAAGTAACAAAGCCACTTTGAACTGTGTTTATATTTTTAAGTTCAGCAACTTCATAAGCCGCTATGTTATCAGTGTTTAGACTTGATGAATTATTTTCAACAGAGGTAGTAATTTGGTTTAAAGTTTCAGTGATAAATTCTTGAATATCCATATGAACTCTCCTTAGTAAACATAACGCCCACATAATGCGCGCACAGCGCGCTGACTGTGTGTGCCAAACTGCGAGCTTGCGAGCCAGGCACACACTGGCTTAGCGCTGAGCGTCGTGTTAATTTGCTTGTTAGCTCTCGTTACCAAATGTACTTCCTGTAATCAAGGATCCTACCAGCCACTTCACAGGCCTCACACCTAACTATCCAGCCCAACAATGCTTTGTTGCCGACAATGTTTCCTTGACAAATTGGGCATTTTTCATCTGCAACAGCGCTCGGTAATTGCCCACTGCTTTTACGAGAAAAAGCTGAACAAAATGCAAGGAATTCGTCGCTTAGGCTCCAGTAGAGCTCGCCTGATATTTCATAGCAAAATTTAGTAAACCTAATCTGCTTATTTGTGGCTTTTTCCTCTGGGCTTGAGCTCATCTTTGCATCTATAGCAGCGTTAATGCTTCGGTAACGTTCAGGCCACTTTTCTCGGTCGATCATTTCTTGGCAATCAAGAAGCTCTTCCATTGAATATGTTGAATAATCTGGCTCACTCATGTTCCCCTCCGAGAGAGCTAACAATTTTGTCTACGACATTTGTCGTTTTATAAACCGACAAATGTCCATATATTACAATGCATTTATCTTAACCATCAAATAAACACCTGTAAACAATTAGTTAACTGAAAATTATTTTTAATCAGTGCGAAAATACACCGAAATGGTGGAGATCAGTAATATTGGACAAAACAACAAGTACTGTCTATATACACAGTTAAATTTTGCTAGAGATTCATATCATGAAATCACCTTTTTTAACTATGATAGCCGAACAAATGTATCTAAAGCATTATGCTAAAAGTACCATCAAGGCGTATTTATACTGGATAGCTTCGTTTATTCGTTTTAACTCTATGAGGCACCCAACAACGATGGGAGACAATGAGGTCGAACTTTTTTTAAATCATTTAGTCAACCAACAAAATGTTGCTCCTAATACTCAAACACAAGCCTTAAATGCGTTGAGCTTTCTATTTAAAGTATGGAAAATAAACTAAACACCTACTCTTATTGAACAAGCAAAACGACCATCAAATGAGCCACCATTACCCCTGCCTCTATATTACACACATAAAAAAGCCCCGCTTGGTTTTAAACAAACGAGGCTCCACACTAATTTTTTAATCAAGAATAAAAGCGCCGATACAGCGGGCGCTTTGCATCATTGAATTTTATTGATTAACTACACTTTTAAGTGGGTTAACTGGTTGTGCGTTGTCATCTAATAAGTTCATGTCAAAGTCGAACTCATCAACACGAATCGCTTTTTCACGCTTTTTGTTGTAATCAATTAGTTGCGCATGTTCATCCGCAGTAATTACATTTGCTGCTAATGCGTTATCTAGCGTAATGGCAAAACGTGTACCTGGTTTAATCTTTTTAGCGCGCAGCGCTTTTTTAACTTTGGCCAGCTCAACAAGTGATGCCATTTTAGCTTTATAAGCTTGCTCGTTAATGTGATGACCGTCACCTTCTACAGGCTTAACTAAATGCGTAATTTGCGCTTTAAATGCGGTATCAAGCTGTGCTTGTTTTGCTAATTCACGAATTAAGTCGTCGCTAATTTTTGGCATTTTAGTTGAGTAGTTCATTGTTACAAAACGAATAAACTTACGAGTACCACTTGCAGGGAAGTTATCTAAAAACTTATGCAGTGCTTCTTCTGCGCTTTGCAGTGCAAAACGTGTCGCGTAGTGGAAGTACGGCGCTGCTTGCTCGCGCTCGCTGCTTGCTACTTTTTGCTCGTAATACTTAATTGATGCCATTGCCGCGTATAAAAAGCTCATTACATCGCCTAAACGTGCTGATAGCATTTCAGCCTGTTTTAATTTACCGCCAAGTACGAGTAACGAGAAGTCGGCATACACTGCTAATTTTGCAGATAGTTTATGTACGGCTTTTTCGTATTCACGTACTTCTGGTAATGCAGAGTTTGCACTTGCAGTAAAAGGTAAAACACCTAAACGGAACGCACGTAAGCTATTTGCTGTGCTGTAACCAATTGTTTTACGCAAAATGCCGTTAAACTCTTTATCTGCACCTTTATCTTCACTATGGATTGATTCAACCATAGATTGTAAATAAGGGTGACAACGCATAACACCTTGACCAAAAATCATCAGGTTACGTGTAAGAATGTTCGCGCCTTCTACTGTAATTGCAATAGGCTGTGCTACGTAACCGCTTGCAAGGGTATTTTGTGGGCCATTTTGAATCGCTTTACCCGCTTGAATATCCATTGCAGAATCTAATACGTCGCGGCCAAGCTCGGTCATGTGGTATTTAGCTATTGCTGTAACAACCGATGGTTTTAAGCCCATGCCTAGGCCTTCAGTTGTCAGCACGCGCATTGCTTCTTGAAGGTATGTTTTACCTGCAATGTCTGCTAGTTTTTCTTGAATACCTTCAAATTGACCAATTGCTAAACCAAACTGCTCACGCACTGCTGCGTATTCAGATGCTGATTTAAACGCCACTTGTGATGTACTTACACCTAGTGCAGGTAATGAAATACCACGCCCTGCACCTAAACAGCTAACCAACATTTGCCAACCACGACCGATGTTTTTCTGGCCGCCAATAATAAAGTCCATTGGTACAAATACTTTGTTACCACGTGTAGTACCGTTATAAAAACGAATACCCATTGGGTCATGGCGGTTGCCAAGCTCTACACCTGGGTGATCTTTAGGAATAAGCGCACAGGTAATACCTAAGTTTTCTTTGCCGCCTAGTAAACCTTCTGGATCAACTACTTTAAATGCTAAACCAAGTACCGTAGCGATTGGTGCCAGTGTGATGTAACGCTTATCCCATGTGATCTCGAGGCCAAGTACTTCTTCGCCGTTGTACATGCCTTTGGTGACAGTACCAATATCTGGAATGCCACCTGCATCAGAGCCCGCCTCTGGGCTTGTTAATGCAAAACATGGAATGTCTCTGCCGTTCGCTAAACGCGGTAAGTAATGCGCTTGCTGCTCTTGTGTACCAAAGTGCAGTAATAACTCACCTGGGCCTAAAGAGTTAGGAACCATAACGGTTACTGCTACTGCAGAGCTTTTAGTTGCAATGGTTGCCACAATAGTCGAGTTTGCATAAGGGCTAAACTCTAAGCCGCCAAACGATTTAGGAATGATAAGCGAGAAGAAACGCTCTTTTTTCAAAAATTCTAATATGTCATCTGGTAAGTGAATACCGTTTTGAATAACTGAATCGTCAATCATGCCTAGTAGCTCTTGTACTGGGCCATCTAAGAATGCTTGCTCGTCTGCACTTAGGGTAGCAGCCGGCACATCGCGTAGTGCGCTAAAATCTGGCTTACCTTGATAGATAGACCCTTCTAGCCACACATCACCCGCGTCTAGCGCTTCTTGTTCAGTGATTGAAATACTTGGTAATACTTTTTTTAATTTTGTACGTAAACTCATGATTGAACTCATCCGACCAGATAAATAATACCTACATTACGTCATAAAAATCAGTTTAGATCAATTACTCTATTCAATTAATTAACAGTTTTTTCAATTTATTTTCTTTACGGTGACGTAAACTGTTGAAACTAAAAGGCTTACACTTGTGCGCTGAAATACCTCTATTTGGCAACAATTAAGCCCCATACTCATAAAAAGCTATTTTTTAGGCATAAAAAAACGCAGCCACTTGGGCTGCGTTTTTAAAATAAGGTAGGCAACGTTAACTGCTTATTTGCACAACGTGTTTGCCTGTAAAGCCACCCGCTATTTGGTTATTTAAGGCAGCACTGACTGAGTCAGCAGTAAAGTCAACCGCAGTGATTGCCGGTGTTTTAATATCGCCCGATAGCGCGCCTTCAAGCAATAAATTGCCCATAAAACTTAAGCGCTGCTGTGCACATAAACTATTGGCAAGCCACGCACCACCAATAGACACCACGCTAATATTAGGCGCTCGGTGGTACATTAAATCTTGATCAAAATGAGGCAGCGAGTTTAAACACGCGATACGCCCGCAAAAGCGCATTAATTCAATATTTCGAAGCGTTGATTCACCGCCCATAGTATCAATTACAGCGTCAAACCCTTGCGGGCCAAGCTCGCGGCGAATTTTGTCGCGTAACTTTTTGTCGTTATAATCAAATACCACATCGACACCTAGCTGCTTTACCAGCTTGTGATTACGCTTTGAAGCGGTGGTAAATACATCGGCACCGCGTTGTTTAGCATATTGAATGGCAAACTGCCCTACCGCACCAGAGCCACCTTCGATTAGGATTTGGTCGCCCTCCGTAATGGCT
>NZ_AUTO01000053.1:0-6401 GCF_000498055.1 Pseudoalteromonas sp. TB51 | reverse complement strand
GCAGCCTTTGCAGGGCACAGCCCATCGGGCACAACCGATACAGCAAAATTAGGCACGGTGGTGTATTCACTCAGTACCCCTTGCTTACCTATATTGGCATGCCACATTACTCGTTCGCCAACCCCAGGAAACACACCTTTGTTAGCTTTAACTACCACACCAACGGCGTCTAGGCCTAAAATATGAGGGTATTGCCACTTACAAAATCCCGTTTTAGCAAAATAGGCATCAGCAGGATTAAGGCCTACATACTCAAGCTTTACCAACAATTCGTTGTCGGCGCACTCGGGTATATCAACCTCAACATCTTGCAAGCGTATTTGCTCATCTGGTTGTGATAAAACAATAGCGCGCATTGTTTGTAAGGGGCTGCCTTGATGTGATAATTCAGTATTGCTCATTCAATTAACTCTACCTATTTTGTACTGCTCAGTGCATAGCTCCATTGGCCGTTAAATGCCTGATAAGCATTCACTTTAGCAAGCAATGTAGCAATAGTTGTATCAACAGCGTTTTCTTGTGCCATTAAAACATCCTGGCGTGCATCTAACAACTCTAAGTACGGTATTTGGCCTTCTTCGTACATCGCCTGTGCTTGTAAAAATGCTTTATTTGCAAAGCCATAGCGCTGTTTAGCATAACGCTCTTGCTGTTGTTGATTGACCAACATTTGCAATGAAAGTTCACTTTGAGTCACCGCATTTAATACTATTTGCTGATAGTCGCTGTAGGCAGCTTCACTTAAAAACTGCTGTGCGTCGCGCTGGGCAAGGAGAGCGGGATAACTTAATATTGACCATTGCAACTGGGGAGCTACTTGCCATTGCTGATCAGTATTCTTTAAGCCCGTGCTGTCTATGCTCACTACGCCTGCAAAGGCTGATAAGCTAATATCAGGTAGTAAGGCTTTACTTGCCGCCACACTTAAGCTGTTAGCTTGGCTAAAATCATACAATGCACGGCTTATATCAGGGCGCAGGGCAATGGCGCTATTGGCATTTTTAAGCGCAACGCTAAAGCTTTGCTCCAGCAGGTTTTGCTCATTGTCTATCGCAATGTCTTGCGCAAGCTTACCTGTAAGCACCGCTAAAGTTGATAAGTCGCTGTATTTTGCATACTCAATAGCGGGCATTAGGGCTTCTTGCTGCCTAAGCTGTGCCATAGTACGGTTTAGGTCAAGCTCGTTGGCAACGCCTTCATCTACACGTGCTTGAAGTACTTCAATGCTTTGCTCTAATGCGTTAATTTGCATGGCTATGATGTGTTGTTTTTCAACATTACCTTGATAGCTTACAAACCCTTTAACAACAGACGATACCACTTCAATTTGCAGTGAACGTACTTGCTCGGCTTGGCTCATGGCCGATGCATGTGCAGCATCAACCAAAGCAGTAATACGGCCAAATAAATCTAACTGCCAATCAAGCGCTATGTTAGCACTCGATTGACGGTCAAACACACTCGGTGCATCGCTTCGTGCTGCGCCAATATTTACCCCACCTTGGGGTAAATATTGCGCTTTTTGCTCACCAAGACGGGCAAGGGTACTTTTAAGCGTTAATTGGCTTGTTTGCAAATTGTAGTTATTGGCAAGTGCGCTATTAACCAAAGCATTTAGCTGCTTTGACTCTAACTTGTGCCACCAATTTGTTTCATCTGCAATGGCAACATTGCTGGCAATATTTGCTTGAGCTACAAAATCGTTAATAGCGTTTTGCTCGCTTTGTGTATCTATTTTGCTAGCGCAACCAGATAAAAAAGCAGCCACTAACACAGCACTTAACGTTAAGCGCGTTTTGATAGGTTTAGCGATTAAATTAGTCATGCGATAACCCCTTTGCTTTTTGCTGCTTTTTCACAACTAACATGTAAAACACAGGTGTAAATAATAAGCCAAACACCGTTACCCCTATCATGCCTGCAAACACCGCGTTGCCCATTGCGTGGCGCATTTCGGCGCCGGCACCGGTTGCAAGTACCAAAGGTACAACCCCAGCTGTAAAGGCAATTGAGGTCATTAATATTGGGCGTAAACGCATACGACACGCCGCTAATATTGCCTCAAAGTGCGTTAACCCACCGCCGTGTTGGTCGCGGGCAAATTCTACCATTAATATGGCGTTTTTAGAGGCGAGTGCCACCAGTACAATTAATGCAATTTGAGTAAATATATTATTGTCTGAGCCTACAAACCACACACCTAATAGTGCTGAGAAAATAGTCATCGGTACAATTAATATTATGGCCAGTGGCAAACGTAAACTTTCGTACTGCGCAGCAAGCACCATAAATACAAGCAACACAACTAATGGGAATACATAAACCATGGTGTTACCTGCAAGTACTTGTTGGTACGTTACTTCTGTCCACTCGTACTCAATACCTGTTGGCAGGTTGTCGGCTAATATTGTTTCAATAGCAGTTTGTGCCTGATCAGAGCTATAACCGGGGGCTGGACTGCCGTTTAGTTCTGCACTTGGGTAACCGTTGTAATGCATTACACGGTCAGGCCCTATTGTTGGTGTAACTGTAAGTACCGAGCCAAGCGGCACCATATTTCCTGCACTGTTACGTACTTTTAGGTTAAGGATTTGCTCAGGGTCAAGACGAAAATCAGCATCAGCTTGCGCATTAACCTGATAAGTACGACCAAACATATTAAAGTCATTCACATACACAGAGCCTAAATATATTTGCAATGCGTCAAATACTTCATCAAGAGGAATACCTTGAATAAGCGCTTGCTCGCGGTCTATATCAATATCCATTTGTGGTACTTGAATGCGAAAGCTTGAATATAAGCCCATTAACGCGGGGTCTTGCTGCGCCTTACCAATAATGGTTTGCAAACTATTAAATAGTGCATCAAAGCCTTTATTTGCTCTATCTTCAATTTGCAGCTTAAAGCCACCTGTTGTGCCTAAGCCTTGAATTGGCGGCGGCGGAAATACAGNCAGCCACAAACGCTTCATCAATAGCTGCAAAACGCTGATTTAACTGCGCGGCAATTGCCATCGCTGATTGACTAGGGTCGGTGCGTTTATCAAAGCTCTCAAGTGGCGTAAATACAATGCCGCTATTTGGGCTGTTAGTAAAACCGTTTACCGATAAGCCAGGAAACGCCACGGTGTGTGCAACGCCTGGTACTTCTAATGCTATTTTTTGCATTTGCGAGAGCACATCTTCGGTACGGTCTAAACTGGCTGCATCTGGCAGTTGCGCAATCGCAACTAAATATTGCTTATCTTGCTGTGGAATAAAGCCACCAGGTACGGTATCAAACAATTTAATTGTACCGCCCACCAGCGCAACATAGGCCACCATAACAATAACGCTCATACGTATAAGCTTTTGTACCAGCTTTTCGTAGCCTTTAGCACCACGGTCAAACACGCGGTTAAACGGTTTAAATAACCACGCACCAAACAGTTTATTAAGTAAACGCGTGAATGCATCTGGTTTTGCATCGTGCGATTTTAATAATAATGCCGATAGCGCAGGCGATAGGGTTAAGGAGTTAAACGCCGAAATAACAGTCGAAATAGTAATTGTTAGTGCAAATTGCTTATAAAACTGACCCGATAAACCGGTAATAAATGCAGTAGGAATAAATACCGCACACAGCACTAACGCTATCGCAATAATTGGCCCGGTTACTTCGCTCATAGCAACACGTGTTGCCTCTAAAGGCGAAAGCCCTTGTTCTATATTTCGCTCTACGTTTTCAACAACAACTATCGCATCATCAACTACAATACCGATTGCCAGTACCAAGCCAAACAGCGAAAGTGTATTAATAGACACGCCTAGCCATTGCATTACAGCAAACGTACCAATTAACGAAATTGGCACCGCAATCAATGGAATAATAGACGCGCGCCACGTTTGTAAAAATACAATAACCACTATTACAACTAATACAATGGCTTCAAGTAGCGTTGCTATAACCGCATCTATTGAACCACGTACAAACACAGTGGGGTCGTAAACAATGTCGTACTCAACCCCTGCCGGAAAATCTTGTGATAAACGAGCCATGGTTTCGCGTACTTGATCAGAGAGCTCAATTGCATTTGAACCCGGACGCTGAAACACTGGCATTGCAAGTGCTGGCTGGTTATCAAGCTCTGCACGAAGTGCATAGGTATCTTGGCCTAAATCAACACGGGCTACATCAGACAAACGCGTTAATTGCCCCTGTTCGCCCACTTTAATAATGACCTTTTCAAACTCTTCAACACTGTTTAAACGCCCTTTTACGTTTAACAAAATTTGAAATTGGCTGTCGTTAGAAATTGGCTGTGCACCTAAGCTACCCGCTGCAACTTGCTGATTTTGCGAGCGCAAAGCAGCCACAACATCGGTGGCTGTAAGCTCACGCGCTGCTAATGCATCTGGGTTTAACCACACACGCATAGAGTACTTACCACCGCCAAATAAACGAATATCACCTACACCCGGTAAACGGGCAATTTCATCTTTAATATTAATGTCGGCATAGTTAGATAAATACGCTGTGTCGTGGCTGTTTTCAGGCGAGTATAAATGCACCACCATGGTTAAATCGGGTGATGATTTTTCTGCTACTACACCTAAGCGCTGCACCTCTTCGGGCAAACGTGGTAATGCACTGTTTACACGGTTTTGTACTTGTACTTGTGCACGGTCTAGGTCGGTGCCTAATGCAAACGTTACCGTAAGTGTCATACGGCCATCGCTGGTGCCTTGAGAAAACATATACAGCATGTTTTCGGTGCCGTTAATTTCTTGCTCAAGCGGCGTTGCCACAGTTTGCGCAATAACGGTTGGGTTAGCACCTGGGTAATTTGCTGTTACCACAACAGTAGGTGGCACAACCTCTGGGTATTCACTTACAGGAAGTTGAAACAGTGAAATACCACCAGCAATTAAAATAACCAACGACAGCATGGCTGCAAAAATTGGTCGCTGAATAAAAAAGTGTGAAAATTTCATCGATAAACCTTATTGCTTAGCCATTAGCTGCGCGTTGTCGTTTGACAGTGTAAAAGCCACGCCGCTTGTATCAATTGTTACTGTATTTGGCGAAATTGGCATACCTGGGCCTACACGTGCAGGGCCATTTACCGCAATAATATCGCCTTCGTTTAGGCCTGCAGTAACAGCGCGTAACGCACCATAGCGCTCGCCTACTTCTATTAATTTGTATTCAAGCACGTTGTTTTCGCCAACGGTTAACACAAAGCGATTTTTTAAATCGGTACCAATAGCACGCTCAGGAATAATTACTTTTTCGCTCACTTCGTTTGCTGCCAATTTAACGCGAGCAAAAGAACCTGCACGTAATTGATTGTTATCTTGTTCAAATACCGCACGTACACGTAAAGTACCCGTTGCTGAATTAATTTGGTTATCAATAAAATTAATATATCCTTGGTAAGCAAACTCTTTTTGCCCTACTTTTTGCATAACAACTGTTTGGCGGCTTTGTGCGGTTACATCGCTAAAGGCGCTATTCCAAGTACGCTCATCAACATCAAAGTAGGCATACATCGCTTTATTAGAAACAATTGACGTTAATACACTTTGACCCGCTAATACGTTATTACCTTTGGTAATATTTGCGCGTGAGATAACACCATCAATCGGCGAAACTACTGATGTAAATTCTAAATCGAGCTTTGCAGAGGTAAGCTGTGCTTGCAGCGCTGCCAGTTGTGCTTCGCGCTGGCGAAGCGTTGAGGTACGCGCCTGTGCTTGTTCTGTTGAAATAGCTTTACGCTCTAATAAGCGCACTGCTCGTTTGTCTTCACTTTTAGCTTGCTCAAGTGCTGCTTCTGCGCTGTGTATTTGCGCTTCTAGGCTTGCTACAACCGCTGCAAAAGGGCGCTCGTCAAGTTGAAACAACACATCGCCTTGCTTAACAACATCACCTTCTTTAAATTCAATGCTATCAATCACCCCTGATACACGCGGCATCAGCGCAACTTCTTGCGGCGATTCTAAACGCGTGGTGTAAGTGTGCCAGCTTTGTACTGGTTTAATTAAAACTTGTGCTACATCGATAGGTTGTAATTGTTGTTGCTGCGCATTAGGTGCGCTCTCATCGGCACAGCCCGCTAAGGATAGAGTTGCCGCAGCTAATGCAGCAGCAATTAAATGTTTATTCATGAAGACGCTCCTTTATTTATTTACCTGGCATGTTACGGACTATACTTGCGGACAAAAACCATAGATTTATAAATTCATTAATGCCAAAATGGCATCAATAACATTTATTGGGTGATCATAATGGATACAACAAGCCGGCTTTTAATGCTGCTTGAAGTGGTAGAACAAGGCTCTTTTGCCAAAGCTGCAGAAATAAGAAACATAGACCGCTCTGTTATATCTAAACAAATCAGCCGGTTAGAGGACGAGCT
>NZ_AUTO01000052.1:0-2246 GCF_000498055.1 Pseudoalteromonas sp. TB51 | reverse complement strand
GCGGGCGCAGAAATGATAAAAAAAGCGTCAGAGCTAAGAGAGCTACTTGGTGAAACCGTACGTATGGCCGAAAACTACCACTTAGAGCCACGCGGTGTGTTAAAGGTTACCTCGTCAACATTAATTGGTCGGCGTTATTTACAACCTGTGCTAAACGACTTTCAAAAACGTTTTCCACAAGTAGAAGTAGAGCTACGTTTAGACGATAGGCTAGTTGATATTGTATCTGAAGGGTTTGATTTAGCATTTAGAATTGGTGAGCCTAAAGACTCCTCATTAATTGCGCGTAAAATTGCCCGTAACAGGCTGCTTATTGTAGCCGCCCCTGAATTTATAAAAACCTATGGCATGCCACAAACCATAGAAGAGCTGGTGCAATTACCCGCTGCAAGTTATGCAAGTAACGCTATGCGCGTAGAAACCATAGATTACTACGATAGTAAAGGTGAGCCGTGTGAGCTAAAAATAAAAAGTGTGTACAGAGCAAACGACGCAGAAGTACTGCTAATGAAAGCTATTTCAGGGACTACCTACTTTGTTGCGCCAGCATTTATTATCGATAAAGAAATTACACAAGGTCAATTGGTGCCCATTTTAACGGATGTTAAGTTAAAAGAGTTTAGCCATATGTATGCGGTGTACCCACACAGAGACTTACCGGTAAGAACACGTTTATTTTTTGATGCAGTGAGAGAATACCTAGGTAAAGACAAACCAATTTGGGAAAACAACATCCCAAATTTTGAGCAAATGTACTAGCCTCATAATTAGGCTATTTGGGGCTTTTCAATCAGGTTGGCATTTGCTTGAAAGTACACTTTATTGCGTCCATATTCTTTTGCTTTATACAGTTGTTTATCTGCTTTAATAACAAACTTTTCAAGGGTGTCGCCTTGGCGATACTTAACAACGCCGATACTGGCAGTTACATTTATTTTTAGCCCATCAATCTCAAATGCCGAATTGTTGAGTTTTTCTCTTATGGTTTCAGCCATTGCCAATGCATCACTTTGTGACGCAAAAGAATGTAGTAAAGCAAACTCTTCCCCGCCCACTCTAAATACATACCCTTTTGCCAATACAACCCTTAATAAAGTGGCGACTTCAATCAGCACTTTATCCCCTACTGCGTGGCCATGGGTGTCGTTAACCTGTTTAAAAAAGTCTAGATCGAGTAAAAACAAATAAAGTTGCGACTTATCTTTAAGCTCTACTGCAAAATAATGGTTCATTGATAAACGGTTTGCAGCCCCGGTAAGTGGGTCTAACAAAGCAAGATTTTTTAACCGCTTAGATGATAAAGCACGGCTACCTTCAAAAACATGAGAAATAGCCCAAATACTGATATAAACAAAGGCAAGATTTAAACTGAAATTAAGCGTAGTTAGAGGAAGTTGCGATGATTTTGTTACTAATATGGCACCTTGAAGTACAAAGAGCAAAGCCGATAATACAATGCCATAACGCTTACCTAGCAACAGGTAATACAACACAGGTAACGCAAACGACCACACATACAAACCATTTATTGGCTTTGCTAAATAATTACCTAATACAATAACAAAGGTGACAAATATGCACATAACAACAGATTGCCATACTTCGAGTGCGTGTGTGTTTAATCGGTGGTAGGTGTAGGCACAAAATACAGTGAGCGCTATTTCTAAATAGCCTAATAACGCAAAGTTATTTAAAAAAATATTAAACGCAGCAAAAAACAATGAGACAAAACCAAAACACAAGCACATCCATTTCAGAACGTTTCTTCTTAATGATTTAGTACTACTAAGTGCTGCTATATCCATTCAAAAAACTTAAAATAATAAAAAATTCAGTGTAACCTTAAAATTAAATATAACAAGTAGCTAAATAGGTAAAAACAGTCATTTTATTAAACTATGTAGCGAAAACAGTAAACTCAGTAGCGAATTACACTACACTTACGCCTTTACCCGCCTAACATAGATAAGTTTGTAGTGACCCCGGTGTTACCTTGGTGCAATAAGTGCGTTGGTTTTTTTGTTTTTATATAACGCGCTAGCTGATCAATTAATGCCTGATTAGTGTTATCACTCATGTATTCTCTAAGTGATATACCCTGCTCAGAAAACAAACATAAATGCAGTTTCCCCAGTGATGAAATTCTTAACCTGTTGCAGGTAGCACAAAAGTCATTACTGTAAGGCATTATTAACCCTATTTTGCCTAAATAATCAGGGTGGAAAAACTCTTGCGCAGGCCCCGCC
>NZ_AUTO01000051.1:0-20149 GCF_000498055.1 Pseudoalteromonas sp. TB51 | reverse complement strand
GTTACATCGCGTATAATGGGTTGCCAACCAGCGCGAAGCAACTGCTCTTTTATGGATTGCCCCGATATATGGTTAGCATCAAAAAATGCTTTATTGTCGTTTGTTTGCATTAACTCAATAAAACGCATCGTTACGGGTCTGTGCTTTAAATACGCTAAAAAAGGTTCAAGGGCACGACCATTGTACTGTTTCATGAGTACGCTGTTTATTTTTACTGAATCTAAGCCGCTCTCTAGGGCCGTGTCTATGCCTTGCATAACCGTGGCAAACTTATCGTTGCCGGTAATGGTATTAAACATACGTGGGTCTAAGCTGTCGATGCTAACATTTATTGCGTTGAGCCCTGCGTGTGCCCAATCTTTAACATGTTTATGCATTGAGTAACCATTTGTAGTGGCGGCTATTTTGGTAATACCTTGGGTGTCTTTTGCCGCACGAATTACATCTATAAAATCTTTTCTGAGGGTTGGCTCACCGCCAGTAATGCGTAACTTTGATATGCCATGATAAGCAAAGGCGTTTACTGTATTGCTAATTTCGTTAAGTGAAAGGAAGTCTCGGTCGTGATCGCATTGATAACCATCCGGTAAGCAATACACACACTTAAAATTACATACATCAGTAATAGATAAACGTAGATAACTAAATTTTCGCCCTGCTGGGTCGACTAGCATAAAAAAGCCTTTAACATTTTAATAATTCATCGCTAAGTTCAAAGCGCGTAAAGCCTGTGCCTTACGCGCTTTGTTAGCACTTAACTAGGCCGAAAGACCTGCTTTAAGCTCATTGGGTTTCATGGGTAAATTACGTAACCGCACACCAACTGCATTAAATACCGCATTTCCAATAGCTGGTGCAACACCTATTACTCCAGGCTCACCTAAGCCCATTGGAAACTCATCACTTTGTACAAACTCTATGTCCATATCGGGCACATCTTGCATTCTAAGTGGTAAGTAAGTGTTAAAGTTAGTGGCTGCTACTTGTCCGTTTTGGTAATTATTTGATTCATGTAACGCAAGGCTTGTGCCCCACAATAACGAACCTTCAAGCTGGGCTAGTGCACCATCGGGGTGAACAATTAAACCTGCATCTACCACGGCGTAAAGCTTTTTAAGCGTAATTTTGCCATCGCTTTTATTTACGTGCACATGGGCTGCTGTGGCAATCCACGCTGGCATATTACGCTCTTGGCCTGAACTTACTGAAAAACCAATGCCTTCATTTTCACCCAGCTTAACATTTGCGACCTTCGCTGACACTTTTTTAAGTACCGCATTTAAGCGCAGCGCTCCGCCCACGCTTTCAGGGGCTTTACCTGCTTGCTTACCTTTGCCATCGAGCATTGATAAACGAAACTCAACCGGATCAATCCCTTGTTTGTGCGCTATTTCGTCGATAAAAGATTCTAAGCTCCATGCTATCCAGCCAGGTCCTACCGAGCGAAGCCAACCTGGGGTAAATGTGCTTTGCGCTAATTCGTTATTAATTGCGCGGGCACGGTGGTTATCCATGCTGTACCAGTGATCGGCTCCAGAGGCTGAAAATGCATCAAACTTACCTTTGCCATCAACCCCTGGTGATAAAAAGCCAGGTGCCATTGCTTTTGTTGGCCAGCCTGCTGCAAAAGCATGTTCCATTGCACTAAGCTCGCCATTTTCATTAAACGAAGCAGTTAATTTAGCTATAGAGGCAGAGCGTGATTGATCAAATAAGCTATCGTCGGCGCGCGTAAATACCAGTTTTACGGGTTTGCCAATCGCTTTCGCTGTTAATGCTGCAGGCACAGTCCAATCACCAAATAAACGACGCCCAAATCCACCGCCTAAATAATAAGGGCGAATAATAACGTTATTTTGTTCAACCTCTAACGCCTTGGCCAATGCAGGTAGTGTTAAAGACTGCCACTGATTACCGGTATGGATAATCCACTTGTCTTGTTTAAACTCTGCCACTGCGTTAAGCGGCTCTAATTGATAATGGCTTGCTGTTGCTGTGGTGTACAGTGACTCAAGCGACTGCGTTGCCTCAGCCTGCATTTTAGCGGTATCACCTTCATTAACAAATAAGGTGCCAGCGTTGCTATCGTTACATAATTTTTCGCCCAGAGATTGAATATCGGCCTCTGTAACATTAGCTGTTTGCCCTTTTTTATAGGTTACTTTTAGCGCATCTACCGCTTTAATAGCACTGGGGTAATTGTCAGCTAAAACCACCACCCAGCCTTGTACGGTATTACTCGGGTCGTTTAAAATCTCAAACCCTTTATAGCCTTTTATTGCTTTTGCAGCGCTATCGTCCACCTGTGTCACTTCGCTACCATAGCGTGTTGGTGGGATCACAGGGCGCGCACACACCATGCCTTCAAGCTCTACATCTATACCGTATACGGCAGTACCATTTGTTTTTGCCGGAATATCAAGCGCTTTAAAGTCTTGTTTTAAACCCGTTAAGTGGCGTTTATTGGCAGGCTTTAACGGCAGTTTTGCAACTTCTTCACTGCTAAAGGTACGGTTAAACTCACCATTTTTAACAATATCGGCATAACTGAGCGATTTATCGCCTGCAATTATACGTCCTTTGCTCGCGTGGCACTGCTCAGGTTTAACCCCAAGCATATTAGCCCCTGCATCTATAAGGGCTATACGCCCCGCAGCGCCAGCTTGTGAAAGCGGCTTAAAGCTTTGAAACACCGACCACGAGCCACCTGTAACCATGTAGCCCCACTTTTCGTGCGTATCTACATACGTGATTGATACTTTATCCCAGTCGCACTCAAGCTCATCTGCCACAATACGCGCTAAGGCGGTGCCTACGTGTTGGCCCATTTCAGCTTTGGCAATACTAACGACTACTTCACCTTGCTGGTTCATAGTCCACCAAATTGTGGGTGAAAACGATTGTTGTGCAATCGACTCTTTGGCGCTAAGTTCACCTGAAAATATTGCCGGAGCAAATGCCATAACCAGGCCAGCAGTTGCTGTACTAATCATAAAAGAGCGACGGTTTAAGTCTACGGTTTCGGTATTTTTTTGAAATAGTTTTTTCATTGTCGGCTCCAGTTACACGTCTAGCTCTTTGGGGTTAAACATTTGTACTGCACTTTGCGATTCATCAGCTGCACGTTGTATAGCCGATTTAATACGCTTGTACGCCATACAGCGGCAGTAGTTGCCATTCATATGATTTACTATTTCTTGATCTGTTGGATTTGGATTGTCTGCTAATAACGTAGCAGCTTGCATAATTTGCCCCGATTGACAGTAACCACACTGAGGTACTTGCTCATCGACCCACGCTTTTTGCAGCGGGTGCGCGTTGTTTAGCCCTTCAATGGTCGTAATGTTTTTTCCTGCCACTGCGCCCACGGGTAATACACACGAGCGCGTTGCTTGCCCATCTAGATGCACTGTACATGCACCGCACATAGCAATACCACAACCAAACTTAGTTCCTTTTAACCCTATTTCATCGCGAATAACCCACAGCAAAGGTGTATCTGCACTTGCTTGCGATTTAACCTCTTTGCCATTAACTGTAAACGTCACCATAGCTTGCCCCTTGATTAAGCCTAAATAAAATTAAAGTAACGCATGACCCATACACGTTACTTTTTATACCACCGTACGTTGAAACTATTACGCTTTGCATTGCAGCGCACATTTAAAATGCGCGCTGGCATAACTGTTAAAAATTTAATCTCGTTTTAAACGTTTAACCTAAAGTTTAGGCTATATTTTTTAGTTTATTCGCTTACAGTTAGGTTGTTGTTATTATTAATAAACTGCTTTAATTGCTGTTGAGTGTCGATATCTGTGCTTGCCTGCTTAAGTAAAATGGTATTAACGTCAACCTGTGTATCGCGCAGCAAATGTTGAGCGCCTTTATCACAATTTAGCGCTGCGAGTGTTTTAAAATCACAGGCAGGAAATACAGCAGGTACGCCAAGGCGTTCGCCATAATCAGCGCACCAGCGCGAGGGGTTGTTGTTAAAATGAGTAATTAAAGTATTTATGTGTGTAGCACTAAGCTCAACCTGATCCGCCAGCATAAATAAAATCCCCTCTAATGAGTGCGCCTTACTTATAGTGTGTGTTGCCAGCGCAATGGATTTTCCTAAGCCTATTTGCCAGTATGGGTTATGCAGTATTTCAACATTTTTATAGCCACGTAACGCATCTTCAATTTGCGCATGCCAAGCACCGCTAATAACGTATATGGGTAATGTGTCATTACCTTGTAAGGTATCTACGGCGCGGCAAATCATTGGTTTATTACCTACATCGGCTATAAGCTTACAGCCGTTAAAGCGCGACGATTGCCCAGCGGCTAAAATAACCTTTGCTACGCGCACCTTAGTTGCCCCAATTACTTAACGATGTAGCATCTTTATTAGCAAATACCGCATGAATTTCGCTAATGAGCGACAAAGCTATGCTCTCTGGCGAGTCGCCTCCCAAATTAAGCCCAACAGGACCAAATACAGGCGCTACTACCTTATTTACCGTTGTATTTGCATGTTCAAACACTTGCGCTCGGCGATGTGTAGGCCCCAGTAATCCCATGTACTTTAGTTGGCTTTGCTCAAGTGCGGCTAACGCCTGTGAGTCAAGCTCTACACTGTGGGCCATTAAAACAGCGGCATCCACTTTGTGCTGTTCGCAAAATTGTTTAAGCTGCGTAGCTGGGCAACGCAAAATATTATCGGCCTGCTTAAAGTAGTCTCTTTTAGCATTTGCAGCTCGGCTATCCCATACACTTACCATCCACCCGAGTTGTTTAGCAAACGCGTATACCGGTATCGCATCAGCGCCACCGCCAACAATTAATAAATGTGCGCTGGGGTAAATAGCCACTTCTAAACGTTGGACTTTATCTTGCTCTAAAAGCGTTGCTTTGCGGTTTAAAGATAAGTTGTGCTGCTGCGCCACGGTTTTAAAAACGCCAGACCCCTTTGCCACTAAAGGTTTAATTTGCTGTGTATAGTGCCCCGATTGCTTATTTTTAAGCGCATTAAACATGCTATCTAGTTGTAAGTATTCGTTTTTACTATTAACGCTTTGCAAAATAATATGCACCACACCACCACAGCCAATTCCTAGCTGAAATGTTAAGTCGTCTTCATCGGTTGCATCGTAGGTAATAGTTTTAGAATGTAATGAGGTCATAACCTGTTTAGCGTGGCGCTGAATATCAGCCTCTAAACAGCCACCCGAAAGCATGCCTAAGCGCTGGCCAAGGCTCGAAATAAGCATCATCGCGCCCAATTTTCGATAGCTAGACCCTTCAATTTGGTACAAGGTTGCGAGCACCCATTGTTGTTCATCACGAAGCGGATACCACGTATTGAGCATTCCTTTTAAATCAGTAACCATAAACTGCAGCCATTACAAACCTTAATATGCGCGCGTTTTAATTATCACCATGGTGTCGCTTTGCTTCATTTGTTAGATATAACGAGGATAATCAAGCAACAAATAAGTGAGAAGCGTACGTGATATATTTTAAAATCGATCAGATAGGACGTTATTAAATATGAAATATTATCTTAGCATTTATCGAGGGCGAGGTGACCTGTGTGGATTGAAATTTTTCACTCTAGGTGCAATTAAATCGCCTTCAAAGGCTTTGCCCTGACTAAAAACCAAACGCCCTGTTGTAAATTCATCCACCGCAGTACGCCTCGCGCTAACTTCCTTAATAAGCGTAAAATTTATAAAAAGTTACACATGCTTAATTAGCAAACAATACGTTAGCTTTTTGGCTAATGTGAGCCTTAGCTTAAATAAGCATTAATCTTCAATTAAATCGGTGAGCGTATTAATCAGCTCATCAAACTCATCATTTACACTCTCGCGTTGCTGCTCACTCAAGGTGGTATTTAGCTCAATAAGTAGGTTTACATAGAGCGCTAGGTTTGCATCATTACTGGCTAATAGTTCTTCGCTCATATACGCTTCTCGCTGTGTAATTACATAGCTTAATTGTTTTACAAATTCAGCCTCACTGAGCGCTTTATTTAAAAGTACTTGCTGCGCTGCATTTAAACGCGTTTGCTTGTACTGATGCCAAAGCAATGAAGAGTCATAATGAGCATTGTTAGCTTGGGTAATAAGCTGCGTTTGCACAGGGGTTAACTTTCCTAGCCATTGTTTGTAGTAATCGAGCTGCCTTTCTAGGCGCTCGCTTTTGCGCTCCTGCGCTGTTAATTCAGTAAACTCTTCGTATTCTTCGTTAATTTGCGTTTGGATATTAGCAATAAGCTCTTCGCGCTGCGCATAAGAAAGCGTAAGCCCTAACTGCGCGAGCGGTATATGCGCGTGTTCAAGAATGTTTTGAAAATGAGCTCTGGCCAATACCACTTGCGACTTTAGTTGCTGATAGTCTAACTGCTGATTAAATAACACTTTTAAATTTAGGATATCTTGCTTGTAGGCGGGTAATTGCGTGGTGCGGTGCCACTGCTGGGTTGTGTTAATAATACTTTTGAGTTGCTTGTTTTGCTGCTTATTTAGGTCAATGTAGTCATCTACCCAAAACGATGAAAGCCACGTTAAGTTATTATAAGTAAACGAAGCCGAACAACTACACAAAAATAGCAGACTGAGCGCAATGGCTACGCGCGAAACTTTTATATTTTTTATTTTAAACATGAAATCCTCAACTAACGCTTTCTCTCAAACTCTCACATAAATACGTAAAGATGTTAATTTATTTTAATTGATAATAATTATTATTTACTGTTGACACATCGCCAAATCTAAATAATAATTAATCGCATAAACAAAGTGTAACGACCTCAGTGCCCAAGGAAGAAATACAGCATGGATGCTGACATTTTGTTTTAAGCGCGTGACTGCTTAATGGCTATTATTTACTCGACCCAAGTAATAGCATAAAAGTTCATCTCTACTTGCTACATTGCTCATATTAGTGACGGTTAATATGACATTAAAAGCGCAGGCCTTGGCTTGCGCTTTTTTACTGCTTTAAATTTTCTGTAATATCTGTATCTTACGCTTATAAACAG
The DNA here is from genome assembly GCF_000498055.1 of Pseudoalteromonas sp. TB51. Taxonomy (NCBI): domain Bacteria; kingdom Pseudomonadati; phylum Pseudomonadota; class Gammaproteobacteria; order Alteromonadales; family Pseudoalteromonadaceae; genus Pseudoalteromonas; species Pseudoalteromonas sp. TB51. Next base: position 13,119 of record NZ_AUTO01000051.1, on the reverse strand, counting down.
CGCATTATTAGCAATATAATTGCTTATTTAAGCTATAATTACCACAACAGCTTGGCTAAGTGTTAAACGAGCATATAATCACCAAAGCGTTAGTATTTCACTTAACCCCAAGCACTTGCACCATTTTATACGTGGCTATTAAATAGTAAGTACAAAGTGTTGCAATAAAACAGGTTTTTATACATACACATTGCAACTATTACCTATTGGAGACATGGCTATGTCACAGTTTAATTTAAAAGCATTAATACTCACTGGCGTTTTGCTTTCAAGCCCATTTGCACATGCAACTCTTGAAGACGGTATAAGAGCTGCCAACGAAGGCGAGTTTGCGACGGCACTAAAAGAATTTGAATATTTAGCTGATAAAGGCTTTGCCCCTGGTATTTACGAACTAGGTAAACTTTACGAGGGCGGCTATGGTGTTACACGCGACTACTTTAAAGCGGCAGAGCTTTATAAAGAAGGCGTTAAAAAAAATCACGCTGACTCAATGTTTGCGCTAGCGGTTTTATACGATGAAGGCAAAGGCGTAAAGCTTGATAAGCAAATGGCGGTTACGTTATTTGAAAAAGCAGCGAAAAAAAACCTNCCCCGCCGCACAATTTAATTTAGGTGTTATGTATGCAAATGGCGAGGGCGTAACGCGCGATTATAAACAAGCCAGAACGTGGTACGAAAAAGCCGCTGCTAATAACTACTCACTGGCGCAATTTAATCTGGCGCTCATGTATTTTGAAGGCCTAGGCATGCCAAAAGACTTAGAGAAGTCGTATGTGTGGAATACCATTGCAGAATACAACGGCAACATGCAAGCAAGCCATAGCCGTAAGCTAGATGAGCGTAAAATGCTACCTAAAGAAATAGAAGAAGCAAAAGAAAAAGCCGACAAAATCTACGAAAAAATACTCGCAGGCACGTACGCCGGTGAAGGTCGCTTATTTTAATTTTCGCCTAGCAAAACCTAAGCGTTTCACAAGGGCAAATGCATCTCGCATTTGCCCTTTTTTATACCCATTTACTTAATATATAAAAATTTAAGCAACTTAATAATAAGGTTGCTCTGTTTGAGTAAAAGCGCGGTACGCGGGTTAAACGAGCTAGACACCAAGGTGTTTTTTGCATGACTAAAGGTTAAAAACCCTTCTTTACCATGATAATGCCCCATTCCTGAATGCCCAACCCCACCAAATGGCACATCGTCTGCTGTCACCTGCACTAAGGCATCGTTTACAGCAACTGTACCACTTAATGTTTGCTCCATGATGTAATCTTGAGCGTGCTTATCTTGGCCTAAAATATATAGCGCTAAAGGGTGATTATGCGCTTTTATGTAGCTAATTGCCTCATCGAGCTTTTCGTAGGTTTTAATAGGCAAAATGGGGCCAAATAACTCATCTTGCATTAGCGTCATATCATCGCTAGGTGCGGTAACAATATGCAAACCCATTCTATGCTTTTGTTGGTCTTGTTGGTTTTGATCTAGCGGCTTAATAACTTGCGCACCTAACTGCTGTGCTTGTGTTAAATACCCTTCTAAGCGAGTGTAATGCGCATCGCTAATAATTGACGTTAAGTTTTTGCCTTCAACCCCGTCTTTAAAGTGCTTTTTATAAAGCTCGCACAATTGCTGCACCAGCTGATGCTCAAGGGCCTTAGGTACAAATACATAATCTGGGGCTACACAAATTTGCCCCGCATTAGCCATTTTACCAAACAATAATGTTTGCGCTGCTTTTTTAATATTAGCTTGTTCAGTAATGATCACCGGCGACTTACCACCAAGCTCTAAGGTAACAGGAGTTAAATTTTCGCTGGCTGCTTTCATAACCAGCTTGCCCACTGACGTTGAGCCAGTAAACAGCAGATGTGCAAATGGCAGTGCAGAAAACTCACTCGCTACATCGCTTGCCCCTAACACCACTTTACAGTGCGCTTGTAGCTCGTCTGCAAATATTTTTTCGATGACTGCATTAGTATGCGGGGTAAATTCGCTGAGCTTAAGCATAACTCTATTACCCGCAGCAATGGCGGTAATAACAGGCACTAATGCCAATTGTATGGGGTAATTCCATGGTGCAATCACACCAACTACACCAAGTGGCTGGTAAGTCACACTCACTTTTGATGGCCACAAACTTAAGCTAGTAGAGCGCTTACTGGGTTTTGCCCATTTTGGCAATTTTTTAATAATGTGCGCTAAGCCCTGAACCGTAGGCAGAATATCGCCAAGTAACGTATCGAACGCGGTTCTGTAGCCAAAGTCTTTTGATGCTGCATCGATAAACGCTTGTTCATTGCTAACAATGCGTTTGTGCAGCGTTTTTAATAATACGATACGCTTATCTATCGGGAGGTACGACTGGGCTAAAAAGCTATTTTGCAGCTCATTAAACGTATCGCTGAGTGACGGTGTGTGTGTGCTATCAGTATCCAAAGGTGCTACTCGTGTATCATTTTGCTACGACTATAACGCCGTTCTGATTTTCGAGCAATAACACTAACTATCTAAAAATTACCGTTTTTGTAGGAACAAATAGCCACAATTAACCACTACTCGCTCAATAATTTAGCCCTTAAATTACTTTTATTTAGCTCCTTAGCGGCTCACAAGGAAGCGTAATAATAAATTTAGCGCCGCCTTGCTCGCGGTTCTGTGCGCTTAGCGTGCCATTAAGCGCGCTAATAATTTGCTTAGAAATACACAAGCCAAGCCCTAGCCCATCAACCGATTTAGTACTGTAAAAAGGCTCAAAAATAGTCTCTATATCGTGCACTTCTATGCCTGGACCGGTATCTTCAATACACAGTTGCACACTATTATTTAGATAAATGGTCCTAATACTCAACTCGCGAGTAATACACCCTTGCATTGCTTGGCTGGCATTCGATATTAAGTTAACTAACACTTCTTCAAGGGCCGCTTTATCTGCTAACACGTTTAATTGGCTGTCAATTTTAGGCGGTAAAACACTTATATTGTCCTGCTTTAGCTGGTTTTTATTAATCTCAAGTGCCTTGGCTACTGATTCACTTAATGGCACTTCGCTAATAATCGTTTTTGCAGAATCAGAAAAATAATTTAGCTGTGCAACTATTTTATGCACTCTTGCTACTAAGGCTTCAACAAACTGTAAATTTTCGTTTAGGGCTTCAAACTTTCCTTTAGCTAGCAAGCGTTTAGCACTGGCTAAGTAAGTATTAATGGTATTAAGCGGGTGGTTAATTTCGTGGTTAAAGCCCATGCTAAGCTGGCCAATTGTTGCAAGCTTAGTTGATTGTACAAGCGCATCTTGCTGTGCTTTAAAAGCATTAGTGCGTGCACTAATTTCCTGACTGACACTGTGATGGGAATAAACCAGCTTTTTAACGCCAACAAAGCGCCTTAAAACTACATACCCTAGGGCAATAATAAGCGCATAAATTACCACAAAGCCAAATAACGCCGGTAATTGGGCAATATTAGCATTAGATACATTTACTAATACGGTAACCGATGCGTTCAAAAAGCGTAATTTTTGCTCTACCGATAAATAGTTATGCTCATCAATTGTGCTAAACAGTAACCTTTGTGATGTGTAATTTGAATGAGCAATCAGCTTAGGTTGATAATCTAAATACGCACGACGCTGAGCGATGTCTCGACGATGAGTAATATCGAGTGTAGAAAACGTATTCAGGCGCCAATTTTCCATATCTGAAATAGCAACCACGCTATCTTCTAGCTGCACATAAAAGTGGCTGCCTTTGGCGGTATTTAAAAGCTCACGGTCACTTTCAAATTTGTTCACATTGACTTTTAAAACAACAACCCCTACCGCTTGATTATTGTTATAAATGGCTTGTGAAAAATAGATGCCTCGCTCTTTTGTACGCATGCCTACGGCAAAATACGCTACTTTTTCACCTGCAAATGCGCGCTTAAAATACGGTCTAAACGACAGATCGCTACCTAAAAAGTTATGATCGGCCTGCCAGTTACTGCTTGCAATCACAGCGCCTTGTTCATCAAGAATATAAATATCTGAGGCACCACTGGCTTGTTGTATATCAGCTAAGTAGTTATTAATCTTTTTTTCGTTATTTTGCGCCGCACCTAAAAAATCAATAACCTCATTGTTATAGGTAAGAAGCTGAGGAATTTTTGAAAAACGCGCAAGCTCAGCATCAATATAATGCTTTAACTGAGTTGCTTGCTGGGCTGCTTTTTGCTCGGCCTGATTATAATAATGAGTTCGGCCATAGCAAAACACGACCGACAATAGCACTATCAGTACAACAAAAGATAAAAGAAGTTTTTTAGAAAAGGAGAACATGCCCTAGCTCACAACAAAATAGCTATAAAATTTAAGGGCGCTAGTTTAACGGGTTATGGGCGCTAACAACAGAAACTTTGTGTTAACAAATACAATAAATCTTAATTTATTTATAAACTGCTGCAAGTCTGTACTGACTCGCAACAGTAAACATCATTAGCGGTACTAAAATTACGAGTTAGTGGCTAATTGAGGCTTATTTTTAGCGTACTTGTATAAGCCGATCAGTGAAGCTGCAATCCAGAAAATCTCAATTACAAAGCTTGCAAGGTTAAAGTTGTAACACAAACTTATTAACAGCAAAATTGCCCCTGTTAAATTCATTATGTTGTACAATAACCCCGTTGGGGATGCTTTATTAAGTTGTAATAAAAAGAATGCACCAACAACTAAGAAAGTACCCGCCATACCTACAATATCAAATAACAGTGCTATCACACGTTTATCCTTTGCTTAAAAAACCCAACTAACTGGCCCTATCCTTGGGGAGGGTGTTTTTCAATCATTGAAACAGCAAAACCGGGCGAGTATATCAGGCTTGTTTATTGGTACAAGGTCAATTGTCCGCCTTACTAAGCAGCAAATCTAAGTTTTTCTAGTTATTACATTTTTAAACGTATTGGGTTATTTAAAGGTAACCTTACCGCCAATTATTTTATAAGCTGGCGTACCGCGTATGATTGCTGGGCGCGCAAATGGGCGCTCGCATTGGGGGCAAATACACGGTGTAGTTGTGTAATCTTGGGTTATTCGCTCTATAAAACATTTAACTAAAGCGCCTTTGCCGCCTTTTCTATATTTAAACAGCGCCGCTTTGCAAGCAGAGCAAAAAATATCGACTGTTTTAGTCGGCCCTTTTTTATTTGGCTTAGCCATACACTCCTTAACATATCTACGTAGATACAAAGCAGGCATTTTAGCAGTTAATAAATAAAAACGTTACAGAAGCTAGGCAAACTGCCTAATAAGCGGTGAAGAAAAACGCAGGGGATTAAATAATAGGTACGGTATAAAACGCCATAAAAGCGTTTCGCTAATCTCTAAAAAACAAGCGGTTTAATTGCGCTGATAACACATTCATATTAAATGGTTTAATAATAAACCCCGACACTTTTGCTTTAATAACTTGTTTTACTGTATCAGCGTTATCTTCACACGTGACCATAATAACAGGTAAATCGACTAAGGCTTGGTCGTGGCGTATGTTATCGAGCAAGTTTACACCGTCTACTTTAGGCATATGTAGGTCGGTTATTACTAAATCAAATTTTTGCTGACGCAGTATTTTTAACGCCTGTTGGCCGTCAGTTGCCTCCACAACATTTTTGTAATCAAGCTGCCTTAACATATTAATTAATACGTGGCGCATAAGTGGCATATCATCAACGACTAATATTTTCATAATTATCTTTATTATATTTTAGCGCTTAAAGGTGGCGCCTTATTTAGCGTACTTAGGGCCATACACCTATAATAAAACCCATTAATGTAAATTGTAATGTGTAATACCCTGCATTAATTATAAATAACTTGATTGGCCGCTGCTCATAAATGTAACTGAGCCCCAGCGAGCTACCTACCCAAAACAAACCGATGGCAAAACCTGTAAAGGCGCCCTCTCCCATTCCTGCCTCTTTACCTAAAAATAATGAAAGCACCACCGCCGACAAAAGTGCAAGTACCATACTGCCGCCAAAAATTAACGCCGGTTTTGCTGTTTGTAAATCAAGCTCCGTAAGGCCTGTACACTCTAACCAGGCATTTTTAAAAAAAGCGTTTGAATACCAAATACCGCCAAGCATAAAAGAGGAAAGCGCCGCCACAAGCACGGCAAAAAAATTAACATCAGTAAAATTCATACATACTGCCATAATGCATAGTGTACAAGGGTATTTTGACTGTAGTTAAAAATACCCTAAGCAGCAAATTATCGCCTTTAAAATTTACGGTTTAGGGCGTGTTGGTTTTTGTGGAGGTTTTTAAAAATCGCCATAGGTGGCACGCGTTTGTGCCTTTAAATCGGTTGGCGAAAGCGCTACCTCAAGCCCTCGCTTACCTGCACTTACATACACTGTTTTAAAGGCCATAGCGCTTGAATGAATAAAAGTGGTTAGGCGCTTTTTTTGCCCAAGCGGGCTAACCCCTCCTAAAATATACCCTGTAGCGGCTTGCACCTTTGGCGCGCTTGCCATTACGACCTTTTTAGCGTGACTGAGTTTGGCCAATTGCTTTAAATTTACTTGCTGGGACACCGGTGTAATGGCAACAATTAACTGCCCTTCATTGGTTTCAAGCACGAGGGTTTTAAATACCTGCTCACTGTTAAGGTTTAACTTTTCAACGGCTTCTTGGCCATAACGCGTTGTATTAGCATCGTGTTGATAACTAAGTACATCGTGAGGCACATTTTGTTTTTTCAGTAATTCTATTGCCGGGGTCATACAATTTAGTCAGATTATTTTAAGCGCATTATTAATCTACAATAAGGGTTAATCATTTTGAAGAGTAACTTAATAGCAGATACGTAAAAAGCCTTTTATTGACGAGGGTATAGGGACAAAGGGTAAAGCGGTGTGGGGTCAATTGCACAAGGCAACAAAATTGCTCAATGGATGAATTAATCGATTGAGTATACGCACTTTATAATATTGCTAAGTCGTGCCCAGTAAAATGGTTAAATCACAGGAATTTGAGCCAAAAAAAACGGTGCATCAAGCACCGTTTTTTTAGTTTTTACGATAACTAATTATTTAGTTAAATCATCAAAAAACTTTTTAACGCCGTCAAAAAAGCCTTGCTCTTTAGGACGGTTTTTTGAGCTATCTTTGCCCATGCTCTCGTCTAACTCTTTAAGTAACTCGCGTTGACGCTCGTTTAAGTTTACAGGCGTTTCAATCACCACTTTACAAATTAAGTCACCTTGAGCACCACTACGAACCGATTTAACACCTTTGCCACGCATACGGAACATTTTGCCCGTTTGTGTTTCAGACGGTATTTTAAGTTTTGCACGGCCATCAAGCGTAGGCACTTCAATTTCGCCACCTAAACCTGCGGTAGTAAAGCTAATTGGCACTTCGCAGTACAAGTTATTCGCATCGCGTACAAAAATTGGGTGTTCGCGTACAGATACTTGCACGTATAAGTCGCCAGCTGGCGCTCCGTGCATACCCGCTTCGCCTTCACCGGTTAAACGAATACGATCGCCTGTATCTACGCCTGCTGGAATTTTAACTGACAACGTTTTCGTTTTCTCAACGCGCCCTTGTCCGTGACACTTATCACATGGGTCTGAAATAATCTGACCCTGCCCCTGACACGTTGGACACGTTTGTTGAACAGCAAAGAAACCTTGGCGCATTTGTACTTGGCCAGCACCGTGACACGTAGTACATGTTTTAGGCTTAGAGCCCGCTTTTGCACCACTGCCATCACATGGCTTACAGCTAACCCATGTAGGTACTTTTATTTCTACTTCTTTACCACGGACCGCTTCTTCTAAGCTTAGGTCCATGTTGTAACGTAAATCTGATCCACGTTGCTGACGCGATTGACGACGGCCACCACCGCCACCAAAAATGTCACCGAACACATCACCAAAAATATCACCAAAATCGCCTTGACCACCACCGCCAAAGCCACCGTGACCGCCGCCACCGCCTTGTTCAAAGGCAGCATGGCCGTATTGGTCATACATTTGACGTTTTTGATCGTCGGTTAAAATCTCGTAAGCTTCTTTTACTTCTTTAAATTTAGTTTCGAGATCTTTATCACCGGCGGTACGATCTGGGTGATATTTCATCGCTAAGCGTTTATACGCTTTTTTTATGTCTCTCTCGCTTGCATCTTTGCTTACGCCGAGAACTTCGTAATAATCGCGTTTTGACATATCTATCACACTACTCTTTTCTATTTGCAGCTAGGCTGCGGGATAAACCGATAAATCACATCGATTTATCATGAAAATTTTAAACCTTAAATACATACAAAAGGCGCGACAAGCTGTAGCCTGCGCGCCTCAAAAGTTCATCCTACCCTAAAAACTTGAGCAAATCATGTTGTTTAGGCTAGTTAGAAGCTTAGCTGACAATTACTTGTCGTCTTTTACTTCTTCAAACTCAGCATCAACTACATCGTCGTCTTGCTTAGCAGACTGTTGTGGTTGCTCGCCTGCATCTGCGCCACCTTGTTGCGCTTTAGCTTGAGCGATTTCCATTAGCTTTTGAGACTTTTCAGCAAGTGCTTGCGTTTTAGCTTCAATTTCTGCTTTGTCGTCGCTCTTAATAGCTGCTTCAAGGTCAACAACAGCTGCTTCAATTGCATCTTTGTCTTCGCTTGGTAGTGCATCGCCAGCTTCTTCAATTTGCTTGCGAGTACCGTGTACCATTGCATCAGCTTGGTTACGAGTTGCTACTAGCTCTTCAAACTTTTTATCTTCTTCAGCGTTAGCTTCTGCATCACGAACCATTTTTTCTACTTCTTCATCGCTTAAGCCTGAAGACGCTTGAATCGTGATTTTTTGCTCTTTACCTGTATCTTTATCTTTCGCTGATACATGTAAGATACCATCCGCATCTACATCGAAAGTTACTTCGATTTGTGGAGTACCACGTTGTGCAGGACGAATACCCTCTAGGTTAAATTGACCTAGAGATTTGTTGTCGCTAGCACGCTTACGCTCACCTTGTAGTACGTGAATCGTAACGGCAGATTGGTTATCTTCTGCTGTAGAGAAAGTTTGCGATTTCTTAGTAGGAATCGTTGTATTTTTCTCAATTAGCGCGGTCATTACTGAGCCCATTGTCTCAATACCTAGCGATAATGGAGACACGTCTAGTAATAGTACGTCTTTAACGTCACCTGCTAATACACCACCTTGAATTGCCGCGCCTACTGCTACAGCTTCATCAGGGTTAACATCTTTACGTGGCTCTTTACCAAAGAACTCAGCAACTGTTTTTTGTACTAGTGGCATACGTGTTTGACCACCTACTAAAATGATATCGTTAATATCATTTACAGATAAATCAGCATCCGCTAGAGCACGTTTAAGTGGCTCAATTGACTTAGTTACTAAGTCTTCAACTAATGACTCAAGTTTAGCACGCGTTAGTTTAACGTTCATGTGCTTAGGACCTGATGCATCGGCAGTTACGTACGGAAGGTTAACTTCTGTAGATTGTGCAGATGATAGTTCGATTTTCGCTTTTTCAGCCGCTTCTTTAACACGTTGCATAGCAAGCGGATCGTTTTGTAAATCGATACCTTGGTCTTTCTTGAACTCAGCTACTAAGTAGTTGATTACGCGGTTATCGAAATCTTCACCACCTAAGTGAGTGTCACCGTTTGTAGCAAGTACTTCAAATGTGTGCTCGCCTTCAACTTCATCAATTTCAATGATTGATAAATCGAAAGTACCACCACCTAAATCGTATACTGCAACAACGTTTTCACCTTTGTTTTTGTCCATGCCGTAAGCAAGGGCAGCAGCTGTTGGCTCATTGATGATACGTTTAACTTCAAGACCCGCAATACGACCAGCATCTTTTGTTGCTTGACGTTGTGAATCGTTAAAGTATGCAGGTACTGTGATTACAGCTTCAGTTACTTCTTCACCTAAGAAGTCTTCTGCCGTTTTCTTCATTTTTTTAAGTACTTCTGCAGAAATTTGTGGTGCAGCGCGTTTTTCACCGCCCGCTTCAACCCATGCATCGCCGTTATCAGCTTTGATTATTTTGAACGGCATAATACCGATATCGCGTTGTACTTCTTCGTCTTCAAAACGACGACCAATTAAACGCTTAATTGCAAATAACGTGTTAGTTGGGTTAGTAACCGCTTGACGCTTAGCAGGTTGACCTACTAGAGTCTCACCGTCTTGCGTGTAAGCAATAATAGACGGGGTTGTGCGATCGCCTTCCGCATTTTCAATAACACGTGCTTTATCACCATCAAGTACTGCAACACAAGAGTTTGTAGTACCTAAATCGATTCCAATAATTTTACCCATGAATCTTCTCCAACTTCAAATTCGTTAATACGTTCGATGACTAGTAAATAGGGATGCCACAAAGTTAATTCAACTGTAAAAATGAAAAAAAATTCATTTTTTGTAATTTATTTAACAAAAAACCTTAATAAAAGTAGGGTTTGATGTTTTTTACGCCAAATACACCTATCTAACACAACTAGTCTGACCAGTTGTTATGTGCTATATATGTCTGATAATGATAATTTCAAGGATATTAACGATGCATTTTGATGACTTATTAAAACAAGCCTCTGCTATTTCAAGCTCTTCTTCGGGTTCGCTTGCCAATAACAGCAATACAATGGAGTTTCCTGCTAATTGGTGCCAAGGTAGAACCGCTTTTGGTGGCCTTTCTGCTGCACTACTTTATCAAGCAATCAGAAAACACATTGACCCAAGTAGACGATTACTGTCTTTGAGCACTAATTTTGTTGGGCCGCTGCTTGCCGACACGCCTTTTTCATTGTCAGTTGAAATTTTACGCCAAGGTAAAAGCAGTACTCAGGTATTAGCTAAAGTGATTCAGAGTGAACAAGTGTGCGTTATTGTCCAAGCGTGCTTTGCTATTGATAGGCAATCGGGTGTTAATGTACCGGTTAGTAAAGAAATGGGATTAAAGCCTGTGGATGCACGTCATACATTGCCGTTTATTGAAGGGCAAATGCCTGAGTTTTTTCAGCATGTTGATTTATGTCCGCAGCAAGGCGCTATGCCTTTTAGCGCTGCACAGACCTCGCATTTAGGCGGCTGGATGCGCTTTAAACATACCCCAGAGGCAATTACCGAAGCACATATAATAGCCCTTACCGATGCATGGCCTCCTACATTATTACAAATGTTTAAACAGCCGGCTCCTGCAAGTAGCATGTCGTGGTATTTAGAATTTGTGCAAGAACCAATGCTTACACCGGGTGAATGGTTAGGCTTTGAAGCAATTACACATCATGCTAAAGGGGGTTATGGCTTAGAAGATGGCTGTATTTGGTCGCAATCGGGGGAGCTAATTGCTTTGACACGTCAAACCGTTGCTTTGTTTGATTAAGTACCGCTTAGCTTACTAATGAGCTTAGTGGTAACCACTCATTATTTGTTGATATTTTCCCTTTGCTTTTATAGTTAGCAGGCCTTTATCAAATGTTTTTTGCAGCACTGCGTTGTTAAAATAAGCAGGGCGTGGGGCTTTTGGAAAAATTGGGTGAATATTAACGGGTAATGAGTGCGCATAGTCATTGTTATAGTAATGAAAAATGCGCTCATCGAGGATAATTACATCCACCCAGTCTTTCATTAGCCTATCGACTTGCGCACGCTGGTTGACTACTTCTTCATAACTTGCAAACTGAGCAACCCCTTTTGCAAATGGGGGTGGTAAATAAGCTGTTGCATGTTGAAATCCTAATACACTTTTATTGTTTAGCTCTTTTATAGTCTCAATAGTAAAGTTGCGCTTTTTAAGTGATACCGCCACATTTTTATAACTCAATACTGGCTGACTAGGGTAAATAGCTGCGCCGCGCTTTCCTGCGTAATTAAGCAGTATATCCACATTACCGCTATGTAGTTGCTGCTCGGCGCGCTTGTTAGACATGTAAATAACCACAATATTATCTAAGCCTTGCTCAATAAGTGCCGCTTTAATTATATTAAGTTGTATACCCGTATCTGTTTTTTCTATTACATAGGGAGGAATAGTCGCACTGGCAGCAATCACAATTGGCTGTTTTTGCCAAGCGCCAGATACTGGCGGGCTTATAAACAAACAGCTAATAAAGCAAAGTAATAACAGCCTCACATCTATCCTTAACGTATTGTTATTGCGCTTAATGATGAATCGCGTTGTATTAATAACTTAAATATAGCAAAATTGCGTAAACATTCTTCTTTGATGGTTATAACTTGCAAACAATTTGCCCGTGCTGCGACCTAATAATTGATATACCCGCAATAGCCGATAAGCAAATGGCCGTGTGCCCGCATTGTCACCATAAGTTGTGCGAAGGCGATGTAAACAACGACAGTAAAGTAGTTGCGCTAAGTATTGGCTCATTATTAATGCTATTAAGCAGCATGTTTTACCCGTTTATTTCATTTAGTAGCAGCGGCATAACGCAAACCATCACCCTGCCTGATGCTGCCCGAATTTTATTTAATTACGACAGTGAGTTACTTGGCTTATTTATTGATTTAAGCATTATTGCGCTGCCAATGAGCTTACTGATCATTCTTATTCCTATGCATCTTGGGCTTTTGCAATCCTTGCCTGAGGCCATCGCTAGGCGATTGCTCAAGTTTACCTTGGCCCTTGAGCCGTGGATCATGTCTGAAATATTTTTAATTGGCGTGTTAGTAAGCATGGTTAAAATTATGTCGCTTGCCGACATTAGTTTTGGCACCAGCTTTTGGGCATATATTGGCTTTGTTATTATGTATATTGCGGCGCTTGCCCATTTAAATAAGCCGCGCTTATGGGCACATATTAAACCAGCAACAACACTTGAAGACGCAGCACATGCCAAACGCGCTATTGATCAAAACATTAAAGCTTGCCATGTATGCCATCAACTGTGTAAAAGTAGTATTTGCCCGCGTTGTCACACTAAAACCCATGTAAGAAACCCCAACAGTGTTCAAAAAGCAACGGCATGGTTGGTGACTTCTGTACTGTGTTACATACCTGCAAACCTATTACCAATAATGCACACCACCAGCCTGGGTGATGTGTCACCGTCAACCTTAATTGGCGGCGTACTGACACTTTGGAAAAGTGGCTCC
>NZ_AUTO01000050.1:0-3879 GCF_000498055.1 Pseudoalteromonas sp. TB51 | reverse complement strand
TGCTGCCATTATATTTTTGGCCAGCGTAGTGGTGCCACTGGCCAAAGCCTTTGTGCTTAGCTTTTTATGCATTATGGTGGCAAAACCTGCTAACAAGCACACAAAAGGCTATACTAAAATTTATCAACTTACTGAATTTATTGGCAAATGGTCAATGATCGATGTATTTGTTGTTGCTATACTCGTTGCCTTAGTGCAACTAGGCAACTTAATGTCAATTACCCCAGGGCTAGGCATTGTATTTTTTACTGTTATGGTAATATGCCAAATGATGGCTGCACATGCGTTTGATCCGCGCTTGTTGTGGGATACACCAAAAAACAAACATTCAGAGAATAAAGCATGACCGAAACGGCTAATGTAACAACAAAACCAAAAATTTCTGCTATTTGGATTATTCCACTGATAGCCTTATTAGTTGGTATATGGATGTTGTATCAATACCAAGCAAATGTAGGCCCTACTATTTATATAAAAATGCCCCACGCAGAGGGCATTATTGCAGGTAAAACAGAAATAAAAGTGCGCAGTGTTAAAATTGGTCAAATTGATGCTATACGCCTTTCTGACTCGCAAGATAGCGTTATTGCCCGCGCACAAATAGACAAAAACTATAATGAGCTCCTCACCGACGATGCCAAAATTTGGGTTGTTAAACCCCGTATAGACGAAACGGGCATTAGTGGTATGAGTACGCTTTTGTCGGGTGTTTATTTAGAGTTTTCACCGGGGGAGAGTAAAAAACTAAAAGAGCGTTTTGTATTACAAGACGAGCCAGCCCTTATTGGTAAAGATGTAAAAGGTGGGCGTTTTCAGTTACTCAGCTACAACGCTGAAGTGCTAGAGGTAAGCACTGGGATATTTTTTAAAAACTACAAAATAGGCCAAATAGAAACCGCTACTTTTGACTGGAAAAACCAAGCAATGAAGTACGGTATTTTTATTAACGAGCCGTATCAAAACCTCATAACATTAAACTCTATATTTTGGGTTAATGCCGGCATTGAAATAGATTTGTCGGCCGATGGTATTAATATAAGTACCGGCTCATTAAGTAAACTCCTCAAAGGCGGTATTTCGGTTGGCTTACCAGAGCAACAAGCCCCAGGCGACTTAGCCCAAGACGGCCACAATTTTTCGCTAAGCCAAAGCTACAAAGAAGCACTAGAAGAGCGCTTTTACGACTTTGATTACTACATTATTGATTTTGAACAATCTATACGTGGCCTAAGACCCGGCGCGCCTGTGGAATATCGCGGCACCCGAATTGGTACCGTGGTAGAAGCCCCCGCTAACGTTATTGTTAATGGCAAACCTGCACATTTTAAAAACCATAATACAGCGGTGCCGGTACTGATTAAAATAGAGTATGGCCGTTTATATCACGATAGCGCAGCGGCCAAAGAGTTTTGGCAAAGTAGCCTAACCGGCTGGATAAAAAATGGTATGCGCGCTTCTTTAAAACCTGGCAACCTTTTAACTGGTGCAGTGTATGTAGATTTTGATATATACCCCGACGCACCAAAAGCGCATTTAGCAAAGCTTGCCCAGTATGATGTATTTCCGAGTATTTCTAGCGGCATTACGGTGCTTGCCGATCAGGTCTCGGATGTGCTTAACAAGGTAAACGATTTAAAAATTGAAGACAGCCTAGCGCAAATGCAGGCTACATTTAGCGACTACCAAGCGCTTGCTAACGAAATGCGTGCGTTATTAAGCCAAAAAGATACCCAAAACTTACCCGGCGATTTTAACCGTAACTTTGATAAAATGACCAAAAGTATGGAGCAGTTTGAAGTGACCATGCGTCAATTTGATAAAACCATGGCAAGTTATCAGGCCGGCTCTGAGTTTCATCATCAATTACAGCAAACCTTGCTTGAATTTAAACGCTTAAGTGAAGAAATTCAGCCGCTTACACGGGGTTTAAACGAACAACCTAATATGTTTATTTTTGACAAAGCACTCCCTGCTGATCCACAACCAAGGAAGCAATAATGAAACACTTATTTTTAGCCATAACCGTGTTAATTACCCTTTCAGGGTGCAGTGCGTCAATTCAAACCGCAACGCAGTATTATCAGTTTGAACAACCTATTGCTTCATCATCACGCCATGTAAAAGAAACTGATGCCCAATTAAGAGTGCAAACCGTGGCCCTTAGAGGCGCATTAAATAATTTGGGCATAGCAATGAAAATTGATAGCAACCAAATTCATGCGGCAAATTACAACCTATGGGGTGAATCGCCCGATGTGATGCTCACCGCTACAGCGCAACAAACCCTTTTTAATGCAATGCCTAATTGGATGGTTATTAAGGGCTTACCGGTAATTACCGAGCTTGATCAGCAAACGTTTTACGAGCTTGAATATGAAGTGCACCACTTTAATGGTGATATGCAAGGCAACGCTGATATTTCTGGCCTGTGGCGCTTATATTACACCCACCCAGAAACCGGCCGCCGCCTAATTAGTGTGCATAATTTTTCGCATGTCGTTCCAATAGAAGATGACGGTTACGATGGCTTAGTGGCTACTCTTGAGCAAACTTGGCAAAACATAAACCTAAGCGTAGCAAAAGCCATAGAGCAAGCGCGACTTTAGTAACCATATATAATTACGGCGGTTTTATCATTATTAATAACCGCCTTGCCTACCCTATTAAAACCTAACTTTAATAATACACACTGAGATGCGGTGTTATTGGCTGCGCAGATAGCACTGACCTGCTTTATCCCAAGTGTGTGCCTATTTTGTAATAGCGCTTTGGCCGCTTCAAAGATATAACCGTTTTTCTCATAACGGGTTAACAAGGCAAAACCTAAATCTGGCAGTTGCAGTACGTCGCGTTTATAAAAACCCACAACTCCTACTACTTCACCATTGTGTAAAGTAATAATATAAGGGCCAAACCCTTGGTGTTTATGGGATGCCCTAAACGATTGCTCAATGTAGCGCTTGGCATCGCTGTGCGTATAAATGGCTTTATCGCCAATATATTTTATAAAATTTGGCTGATTCACCAAAGTAAGTAACATGGCTGCATCGTGCTCATTTGCATAGCGCAATAATAAACGTTGGGTTTTAAATACGGCCTCCACATTATCTCCTATAAAAAGTTATTTTGTACGTAAATTTTTATTGACTGAAATACAAAACCGGATTATTTTTGCGCCGATGTTTTTACAGGCACAACAATAGCGGCATGCTTCTCTTGCACCGTCTGGCGCCAAAGCCAACGCGTTTCCCTTTCGCTATTAATTTAACATAACAGCAAAGCACCCTACGCGGCAAAAGCAGTGACTTGGCACGTAATAACTATTACCTGCTTTGTTTTTGTTAAGCAATTTATTATTTAAATATGCTTTTAATTTTGTGAATCTTTAAATGCTTGAACCTTCTGCATTCAGTTTACTGCCACCAGCGGTGGTTGTGGTATTGGCTGTTGTTTTACGCCGTCCTATTTTATCTTTACTTATTGGCGCTTTAGTCGGCCTAGTAATAGCCGACCCAGCTCAGGTGCTTGCTAACTTTGCCAGCACATCACTTAAAGTAATGACCGACGAAACCATAGGTTGGTTAATACTCGTGTGTGGAGGCTTTGGCGCTTTAATCGCTTTATTAGTGCGCACTGGCGGTGCGTCGGCGTTTGGCAAATTAGCGCTAAAATACACTAAAGGTAAACGCTCTTCTTTATTTATGACCTTTTGTTTAGGTGTGGTTATTTTTATTGATGACTATTTAAATGCGCTTACCGTTGGTGAAACGATGAAACGCATTACCGATAAATTTAAAGTTAGCCGAGAAATGCTCGCCTACGTTGTAGATTCAACAGCGGCACCTATTTGCGTACTTGTCCCTTTATCGACTTGGGCGG